>CAUJFJ010000024.1 GCA_963169675.1 Bacteroidota bacterium | reverse complement strand
TTTAAAATCACTCCCATGTTCCCCTAACCAACGGTGTAAGTCATAGGGCACTCTTGTAAATGCAAACGCACTCATAATCAAGGCAATAATACCTAAACCCATCAACATCCGGCGAATGCTCTTTCGGATTAGGACGACACTATTCCTCGATATTTTACCAAAATTAATTTTCATTGTTGCAATGTTACAAAAATGAATTTGTATTGTTATGGTTTGAAGAATCCCTTTATCATCCGAGTTCCTTACTTTTGTCAATCTACCACCAATCGATATATGCAACTAAATAAAATACTCTTCATTCTGCTCTGTTGTAACTTTTTGGTAACCAATTTAACGGGACAGGATCCAATCCCAAAATCATCTTCCGATTTAAGAATTGATCTTCAAAAACTGAACACAGTTGGTACGGTTCTGTATGTCGCAGCTCATCCCGACGATGAAAACACCAGGCTTCTTTCTTACATGGCACGGGAATTAAGCCTGCGGACCGTATACCTATCACTAACCCGTGGTGATGGCGGACAGAATTTGATCGGTAAAGAACAAGGAAGTGAACTGGGAATGATCAGAACACAGGAATTGCTTGCAGCTCGTAGAATTGATGGTGCTGAACAACTATTTACCCGGGCCAATGACTTTGGGTATTCCAAAAATCCCGAAGAAACTTTTTCAATCTGGAACGAAGAAGAAATATTAGCTGATGTTGTTTGGGCAATCAGATTAACAAAACCTGATGTAATCATCAACAGATTTCCTACTACCGGCGAAGGTGGCCATGGTCATCATACTGCATCTGCAATGCTCGCAGTTAAGGCTTTCCGCGATGCAGCCAATCCGCTGCGATTTCCTGAACAACTAAAATTTGTAGATGTCTGGCAAGCCAAAAGAATCTTTCATAACAGTTTTACACCAAGAGGGCAAACCCCCACTGTTGTTCCCGGACAAATTACAATGGATGTTGGCACTTACAATCCTTTAACAGGCGAATCGTATGGCGAGATAGCGGCTAATAGCAGAAGCATGCATAAAAGCCAGGGCTTTGGGGTTGCAAGAGCACGCGGACCCATAAAAGAAAACTTCAGAAAATTAGACGGTGATACCAACGTTACCGGAATATTTGAAAATATTGACTTGTCCTGGAACCGGATTGAAGGCGGCTCCGGGATCGGAAAAATGATAACACAAATTATAAAAGACTTTGATGACTATCATCCGGAAAAATCGGTTCAGCCATTAACACTGGTGCTGCAGGAAATTAGAAAGTTAAAAAATAGTCATTGGAAATCACTCAAGGAAAAGGAAGTTACCGAACTTATTCTTGCATGCTCCGGGATGTGGATTGAAGCAAATACAGATGTCTTTCAGGCTTCCCCGGAAGATTCTGTTCAACTTACAATTACTGCAATTGCGCGACTATCTGATCAAATTAAAATTACTGCTATTTCAATCCCCGGAAAGATTATCAATCCTGCCAAAACTGCTCTAAAAAATGAACCTGTCACTATTGTAGAAAAAATTTACATCCCAGGCGACACTCCGGTTTCTCAGCCATACTGGTTAACCAAACCTCATGGAATTTCATCCTTTAATGTTTCCGACCAGCAATTGATTGGAAAACCATGGAATGATGCTGCTTTTACAGCAACTTTTGATATGGATATTTTTGGTGTAAACATTAAGTCACAAAAACCAGTTAACTATAAATACACCGATCCGGTGAAAGGTGAAAAATACAGAAATTTCGATATTATACCAGTAATTTCAATTGCTCCTCTTGACAGAAATCTACTGGTTACAAATTCGAATCCTCAAAAATTTAAGGTTCAGGTAAATTTGTCCGGAAAAAGTTTCAATGGCAAACTGGTATGCAAAGCTCCACAAGGATATAAAATAAACCCAACTGAGATACCAATTCAACTCAGTGCCACGAATGCTACTATAACTTCAGAATTCACTTTGGTTCCTGATAACAGTAAAAGCAATTCTGCAACCGACAAAATTATTTCAATTGAAGCAATTGAAAACGGCAAAGTATTTCAGCATCATGTTAACAAAATTGATTACGATCATATTCCACCACTTTTCAGTTTGGAAGAAAGTAAAATTAAAATCGTCTCCTTCGATCTTAAAACCACTGTTAAAAAAATCGGATACATCGAAGGGCCCGGGGACGATGTTGCAGCCTCTTTAAAACAAGCTGGATTAGAAGTGGTAATTTTGGATGACGAAAAATTACTTACCGCTAATCTGGATGAATTTGGAGCTATCATCACCGGAATCAGAGTTTACAATACGAACGAAAAAATGGATGGGTATTATGAGCGACTTATGAAATATGTGGAACAGGGAGGAACATTGATAGTTCAGTACAATACCAATAATTTCATTAGCAAAGTTGGCGAAAAAATAGGCCCCTACCCTTTTAAGGTTGGAAGAGAAAGAGTAACCAATGAAAAGGCAGCAGTTACTTTTCTTAAACCGGAACATAAGCTGTTCAATTCACCTAATGTCATTACAAAAAATGATTTCGACAATTGGGTTCAGGAGCGTGGTCTGTATTTTGCAAGTGAGCCTGCTAAAGAATACGAAACTATTTTAAGTTGGAATGACCCGGGAGAAAAACCTTTAGATGGGGGATTAATTGTTGCATCAAAAGGGAAAGGACATTTTATATATACCGGCATCTCTTTCTTCCGACAATTACCTGCCGGTGTTCCCGGAGCATACCGGTTAATGTTTAATTTAATTAATGCTTCAAAATAATCCTGCTTGGAAACACCTGAATCTATACCACCTTTATTTAATTCCTGGCAAGGCTGGTATTCAACTGTACTCTTGATATTGCTGGTGCAAATTATTGTTTACCTTTTAATCACCCGTTCATTCCAATGAGTATTATAGATTGGTTGGTATTGATCGGAACACTGGTTTTTATTACCTGGTATGGCATACGTAAAAGCCGTGGAAGTAAAAACATTGAAGGCTATTTACTGGGAAATAAAACTTTACCCTGGTACACAGTCGGATTAAGCATCATGGCCACTCAGGCAAGTGCCATCACCTTTTTATCAGCCCCCGGTCAGGCATTCACCGATGGCATGCGTTTTATTCAATTTTACTTTGGTCTGCCCCTCGCAATGGTTGTGCTCAGCATTACCGTTGTTCCAATTTTTCATCGTTTAAAAGTGTTTACCGCTTATGAGTATTTGGAGAACAGATTCGATTTGAAAACAAGGTCTCTTGGTGCCTTTTTGTTTCTTATTCAAAGAAGTCTCGCTGCCGGTTTAACCATTTATGCTCCCGCCATTATTCTTTCTTCGCTGTTAGGATGGAATATTTACCTGACCAATATTTGCATAGGTGGAATTGTAATTATTTATACCGTTGCCGGTGGGACAAAAGCTGTAAGCTACACACAAACGGGACAAATGGTAATTATTTTATCAGGGATGGCTTTGGCAGGAATTATATTGTTTCAGATGTTGCCGGAATCACTCTCATTTGGTGATGTAATTACTATTGCTGGCCATAGCAACAAATTGAATCTGGTTGATACTTCACTTGAAATAAATAACCGTTATAACTTGTGGTCGGGATTAATTGGAGGATTTTTTCTCGCCCTCTCCTATTTTGGAACCGATCAATCCCAGGTTGGCCGCTATTTATCAGGCAGCTCCATAACGCAAAGCCGGCTTGGATTACTGTTTAATGGAATTGTAAAAATTCCAATGCAAATGGCGATTCTGTTTATTGGTGCTTTACTTTATGTATTCTACATGTTCGTACCGCAACCGGTATTTTTCAATTCGGTAGAGACCAACAAATTGAAAAAAAGTGAGTATGCTGCTGAATACTATGCAATAGAAGCGGAATTCAATGCTTTGCAACTGGCTAAAAGAGAAACCACTCTTGAACTGTTGGATGCTGTAAAATCTGACAATACAGAATTGATTGCACAGAAAAAGGAAATCATCAGGTCTCAACAAAAGAGTCAGGAATCGATTCGAAATAATTTAAAAGTTGTTATAAAGGAAAATGATAAACTGGCTGATACCAATGATGTCAATTATATCTTCCTTCGATTCGTAACAGACTATCTTCCGGTAGGTATAATCGGATTAATTATTGCTGTAATTTTTGCTGCCTCCATGTCATCCACATCGTCTGAGCTTAATGCCCTGGCTTCAACATTTGTTGTTGATATTTATAAAAGAAGTCTACACAAAGAAGGAGATTCAACACATTACCTGAATGCGTCACGTTGGGCGACTATTGGATGGGGAGTATTTGCAATTGGAATTGCGATGTTTGCCGGCAAATTGGGTAGCCTAATTGAAGCTGTCAATATTCTTGGCTCTATATTTTACGGAACCATTCTCGGTATATTCCTAACCGGATTTTACCTAAAGCACATCCAGGGAAATGCCGTTTTTATTGCTGCAGTTATTGCTGAATGTGTTGTAATTGTATGCTATAATTTTACCGAGATCTCTTTCCTTTGGTATAATGTAATAGGTTGTTTGCTGGTCATGATTCTGGCAACATTAATACAAAGCACCTCAAAATCTAAAATTGCTAATCCGTAATCATTCTAAATCAATCCATCTATCATTTATCATCTATCATTTATCATTCAAACGAAATTACCTTCTGAGCAGAAAAACATTAATTCTTAATCCAAAAAAAAGCCGGCTCTAAGCCGGCTTTTTTTTATTACTTCTTTCCTTTTTTATCCGTTGTTGGCTTCCAGTCAACAATTGCTTTTTCTACATTATCCTTGTAAAAGAAATTACCTGATTTATCACCAAGTTCTTTTGCTTTCAAGGCCCACTTGTGAGCATCTGCATTCTTACCCATTGCCGCAAACAACTGTGCTTTGGTCCATACATTAAACCAATCTTCTTTCAGACTAATTGAAATATCGGCATATTTCATACCACCTTCAAGATCCTTTTTATTGTCAAGGTGGTAACGTGCAGCACTATTATATGTTCTCCAGGTACGACCAAGTTCTTTGTCGATATTTTCTTTAGCCTGTGCATCAGTATCAACCATAACATTGAATGACAATCTTACTTTGTCCCATTCCATATCCACTGTTGTTTGTGAATCTGATGTATTGCTGAAAAGGAATGTAAGTCTTTCTCTTGACTCAATTGCTTTTGTTTTAGCCATGAAACGGGCAACATCTTCTTCTTTTTTATAAGAATCAACTGATGCCGTAAGGTCCTTGTTCAGAATTACGGTAAATTCTGTAGCACCCGGAATCGTAAACAAAGAGTATTTTCCCTTTGGGATTTTGTTTCCTTCAATAGTAACATCTTTAGAGAAGTTAATTTTGGTTGCTGAATTAGCACCGGTTCTCCATAATTCATTGTATGGAACCAATGATCCAAAGACAGAACGTCCTTTTACACCAGGGCTGCTGTATTCAACGGTGATTTCAGTTAAACCTGCAGTTTGCATTACCATGGCTGATGGACTTGGTGCAGGAAGCTGTAATTGTGCAAAGGCAGTTACTCCGGTACCTAAGGTGATAGCGGCTGCAATTAAAATTGATTGGATTTTTTTCTTCATTTCTTAAAATTTAAAGGGTTTAGGTTGTTTGGTTTAGGATTGTAAAAATGCAAACAATCTCATTGAAAGATGGTTTGTTTTTAAATGCATTATATCAAATTGATTTTCAGTGTTTTGGAATTTATTTAAATTTTTTTGTAACTTTTATTTGAGATCAATGGTAGAAAGAACTGTTTTTAGGGTTTATGATTTAGGTTATTTTTCCAGCAATGGCGTCCTGTAAGACGCCATTGTTGTTATTACTACTTTTTGAGTTGCTGCAATTGTTTGAACAGATCTGTTTCCTTTGGTGTTAGATCTTTAGGAATTACTGCATTGACCATAACATACAAATCACCTTTCATTGTTGAATGTGCCACTGGCATTCCCATTCCCTTAAGTCTAAGTTTCGCCCCATTTTCCGTTCCGGCCTTAATATCAAGAAGAATTTTACCTTTTAGGGTATTTACTTCTGTTTTACCTCCCAGAACAAGCGTATACAAATCAACATTTAACTGACAAGTAAGGTCATTGTTGTTTCGTTGAAACACAGGATGAGCAGGAATTTCAATAGTAACCAACAAATCACCGGCTTGTCCGGTACCTCTTGGCGCAGATCCTTTGCCCTTTAGTCGCAAGATATCTCCATCTTTCACTCCGGGATGTATTTTTACATCAAGGGTCTGACCTCCGGTAATGATTCTTCTGGTAACACCATTGTATGCCTCTTCAAGTGTGACTGTGAGTTTACCTTCCACATCACGTCCTTTTTGATTTTCACGCGGAGAGGATCTTCCATTACCACCGAAAATATCACCAAATCCTCCACCAAAAATCGATTCAAAAAAATCATGAAAATCACTTTCCTGCTGACGACCACCGCCGGAAGGACGCGGTCTTTGCCCACCATTTTGCTGGCGATGCATTTGTTCGTAATACTTCCAGTTCTCTCCTACCTCATCGTATTTTCTACGACGTTCCGGGTCACTCAGTACATCATTGGCTTCAGTTACTGACTTAAACATATCCTCAGCCGTCTTATCTCCCTGATTTTTATCAGGATGATACTTAATAGCTAATTTGCGAAAAGCTTTTTTTATTTCTTCAGCAGTAGCAGTTCGGGGAACACCCAGAATTTTATAATAATCCTTGTATTCCATTTGTGGAGTTATTTCTTTCTTTTAACCGGTGCAACAGGTTCAATGGCTGCTACCAGCTTCTTAGAATTCTTTTTAACCGGAGTTTTCTTAGGTTTAAAGTCATTGAGAGATGCTTCAAAATCTGAAAAGGCATTCATGTAATATATGTAAGCATCATACGGGGAATCATAAGGACTGAAATACTTATGCACATCTCCGTCACTCCAGAATTTTGTACACATGTAGTAAAAATGATCTGAGGTCTGGAATTTACCCCAGGTGGCTATCATATCTGCATCTCCGGTTGCTAATACCTTTTCTTCAAGTGAATAAATTCGCTGAATGGCTTCCTGTTCCATGGAATTACTCAGCCAGGCAGAAAGATCTCTTTCAGCATCAGCCCACGAAGTGAAATCTTTCACATCATAGGTATCGCGAACAGGATACTTTTCGATTACTTCAGATGGGGTTAAGAAATTAAAATCTTTATGCTTCATGATCTCTGCCGGAAGGTGCTCCAGAAAATCAAAGATTCCGGTACTTTCCCATTGATGCTCACCAAATGTTTCATAATCCATAAACAGATTAAGAACCTCACCGTTTCCGGCGATTTTGTGCACCCAGGAAGCATATTTGTCGGCTGTCAATGGAAATTCTGTCCAGTTTACATCTGAAAACCGGAATGCAATATCATCAGATAACCGGTAGTTTTTCAGCAATGCTTTAATTTTGGAAGTTCCTTTAGGCTGATAAACGTGATTGGGTGAACGGCTATTCAATAAACGATCAACTCCTTCACATAAGATACCTTTATAACCCATCTTCTCAATGAAGGAAGCCAGTTCATTATTAAAAATCAATTCGGTATTCCTGAAAACTTTTGGTTTTTGCTTGAAATATTTTTGAATTTTCTCAGCATGCATTTTCACCTGCCTTGTAAATTCTTCTTTGGAATAAATATATGAAAGCGAATGGTAATAGGTTTCTGCCAGAAATTCCACACATCCGGTTTCTGCAAGATCCACAAACGACTGCAATACATCGGGACGGTAAATTTCAAGTTGTTCAATTACGGTACCACTCAGTGAATAACTGATTCTGAATTTACCTTTGTGCTTCCGAATCAGACTCAACATTTTCTGATTCGTTTTCAAATAGCATTTTTCAGAAACCTTGTTTAAAACAACCCGGTTCTTTTCATCATCTTCATAGAAATGATCTTTACCGATATCGAAGAAAGAATAATTTTTTATTCTGAATGGCTGGTGTACCTGAAAGTAAAAACAAATTGAGGGCATAAGCGATAACTTTAAAATGACAAAATCAAACTACAATACTATTTTCAAACTATTCCATATATAATTTATACTTCCGATACCCATCCATAACCTTATCAGCAGATAAATCCCAACTGATGGATTCCAGATCTTTGTTGGCATCGGCAACAACTTTATCTCTCAATACATCATCATCCAACAAACGGATGATATATTCTGAAGCACGGTTGATATCCCAGAAATCAAATGTCAGTGACCCTTTCATAACTTCTGCTGCACCCGATTGCTTTGATAGCACTACAGGTACACCAAACTGTGCTGCTTCCACAGCCGATAGTCCGAAGGGTTCCGAAACGGAAGGCATGCAATATACATCGGCAATAGAAAGCATTTCATGAACCTTTTCCAGATTAAGAAATCCGGTAAGATGAAATCGGTTGCCAATATGTTTGTAAGAACTTTTTTCGAGTAAGCGATGAAAGGCATCTCCTGTTCCGGCCATTACAAATCTCACATCCTGCCGTACTTCCAAAACTCTGGATGCGATTTCCAGGAAAAATTCAGGTCCTTTCTGACGGGTTAAACGCCCCACAAAAAGAACCACCTTTTCTTTAAACCGCTTCTTCCCTTTAAATGCATTTACCGGACGAATTCCATTGTGTACCGGAAATATTTTATGCTTGCCGATTCCGTAATGTTGATGAATGACATTGGCAGTAAAATTACTTACAGGCATCAATACATCCGCATACTCCATTCCTTTTTTCTCCATCTGGTATACCCACCCTTTGCTCGCTTCTCCTCCTCTGTCAACTTCCAGTGAGTGAATGTGCATTACCAAAGGTTTGCCGGTGCGGGCTTTAATTTCCATCCCCGCAGCCATGGTCATCCAGTCGTGGGCATGAATGATGTCGAAATCAAGTGTCAATGCCAGTTTAGCAGTTAGTTTGCCGAAAACGGTAACTTTTTCAATTACATCTCCTCCATACAGATCATCAATGGTGAAAACTTCAGCAGTTTCATCACCCATTTCAACTGGAGTGAGATACTTACTTTTAATTTCAGGCAGGTGATCAACAGCATGTTGATCGCTGTAATATGGATTTAATCTGGACGGAACATAATGCACCTCTTCGAGATTTTTATAATCATTACGATAAGAGATATTCCGCAGTGTCCTGGCATCAATGGTGTTCAGTCCAATCAGATTCAGATTCTCAATAGTGAATTCCGGGTAAGTCTTCGGAATAACCATTGTCACCTTGGCATGCTTTGACAAGGCTATGCACAAATCGTGGCAGGCTACTCCCAATCCACCATTGATCACTGGAGGGAATTCCCATCCCAGCATCAGTATTTTCGGTTCGTTTTTACTCATAAAAGTCTGACTTTTAACAAGTTCAGTTATTTGCAAAATTAATAATAAAACCTGCATCTTTGTGAACTCACAAACACAACAGATCAATTGTGCTAAAGATAACTCTTAATTATAAAATATTACAAGAATCGTTTAAAACTATTTATGAAATTTAAAGTAAAAACGAGTTCACGAATTTAATTATGGAAGTTGTAACAAACCCTATTGGCTTTAACCAGGGAAGTCCGGTACAGGGTAAGGATTTTCCCGGTACTATTAAGAAATTTCACAGGGAAGGCGGCAGGCTATATTTTGATGCCGATAATTCTAAGCTCGAGGTACGGGTTATCAGCGATGAGATTCTCCGTTTCCGGTTCAACCAGGACTATTTTGCCCGGGACTTTTCCTATGCTATTGACCCGGCTATCGTAGAAAAGGCTATTCGTGCCGAAGTAA
>CAUJFJ010000023.1 GCA_963169675.1 Bacteroidota bacterium | reverse complement strand
TGAGCATAAGTTTACTCATGTCGAGTGGGACTGATGCCTGCATTGAGTTAATCGGCTGGAGGATTTACATAGGTAGAAAGCGAACCCTTCCACATCATTTATCATTAATCATCTATAATTTATCATTTGAAAAAACATTTTCTTCTGAGCAGGAATTAAATATCTCACAACGCTCTGAAAAAACATATAGTGTGAGCAACAACTCTACTAAAATCATGCGGTAGTTCAGCAGATAAATAAGGATGAACGGCACCAAAAGAATGATTCGCTTTGTTCAATAAAATGAGTTTTGAATCAGGTGCTGCCCTATTTAATTCCAGAGCATGATCAACCGGAACCGTTTCATCTTCATCACCATGAATTATTAGAAATGGAACTTCTAATCGCTCAGCAGCCTTTAATATATTGAGACGGTTTCGATTGCGATAATAATTTTCATACAACTGCGGATACAAAGGCATTTGCTGTCCGGTCCTGGAGTTTTCAACATAGAATACACCGGACTGTCGCCAATAACGTATATCCTGAACCGTTATATGTCTTGCAAATCCCGCAACAGCGGCCCACGAAGTAACTCCCCTGACACGAGAATCTTCGGCAGCTTTCAAAATAACTATGCCTCCTCCCCTGCTGTGTCCGGCTAAATAAATCCGATTAATATCTACCCGGTAGGCTTCTTCATTAGAAATCAGGAAATCAATTGCGACTTCCAGATCATCGAGTTCATGGGTAAAATTATTATTTCCGAAAGCATCGAGATCATCAAAACCCAAAGGATTTTCAAATGTTGTTCCATTAAATGCAAAATTGAACTTGATAAATCCAAAACCGGAAGCAGCAAATTGTGAAGCAACCAGATCAAATACTCCCCAATCTTTAAATCCTTTGAAGCCATGAGCAAAAATCACAAAAGGAATTTCGCCCGCACTTTCGGGAAGGAAAACATCAGCTAAAAAAGAGCGACCATGTTTTCCATGAAGTAATTTATTTTTTTCTATTAAGATCAAAATAAAACCGTTCAGTTACCAGCTAAAAAATTACTGCACATGTTTTTCTACCGTACCGCTTCCGGAAATATCCTTTGAAATTTCAGGATTCCCCAAATAACGCACTGCTCCGCTTCCGGAAACTTTTGCATAGAGTGATTTGCCGGCATTCACATCAGCTTCACCTGAGCCGGAAATAGATGCCTTGGCATCGAGTGTTACGAGGTTAAAAGAATTAACAGTTCCTGAACCACTGATCTGCATATTGAAGCTATTAGCACTGCCACTCAAATCGAGTATACCTGAACCTGAAATATTGCTGGTGATTTTATTGGCAACTACATCTGCTTCAATAACACCAGAACCATTAATTTCGAAATCGAGCTCATCATTTTTAAATGTATTTACAGAAACTATTTTTCCGGAACCATTCACTTCAAAAGCCATTTCTTTATTCATGCTGATTTCAATCACGACTTCTTCATTCGTGATGAGCTGACCTTTGGTTGTAATCACCAAAGTATTTCCATCCATTCGGGTAATGATGGCTTCCTGAATATTTCCCTGAGCTTTAACCACACAGGAATGAACCAGACTATCTTTAACAACCACCAATGCACCCATATTTAAAACAATCCGGTTAAATTCTCCAACTTCACGAATTTCATCCACTACCGGACCCGTACCGGTATATGTCCGGTTGCATCCAAAAGATAAAACTATTAACAATAGGAATGGTAAGAGAATTTTGGTTTTCATAACAGATATTTTGCATAAAAGTAGCAAAAAAAATCGGGAATAAAAATAAAAAGGGGCAGGCAATTGGCGCCTACCCCTTCCAACATGAATGAAGCATCTGTGTAATAGTGAGGTGTTCTTTCCACACCCCGCGATTCCTACGCTTTCGGCGTATTGATCCGCTGTTAAACCAAACCCCTGAATTGGTGCAACCGGATAGCATCGCTTTTATTGCTGGCACTAAATTAATGCATGATTTCACTATCAGGAGGTACATTTTAATGTGATCTGAGCTCGGAAACATAACTTGTTTCACCAAAAACATTGATTTGCCGACAAATTCAAATTCATTTTCCTAATTTTGAACAAAGACATTATCATGCGATCACTCCTATTTCTATTGTTGTTACTGGTTCCTGCATTGGGTTCCGGACAAACTACCAATAAGTTAAAATTAAAATTGGCACAAGTAGCATCCGGATTTACGAGTCCCGTTGGAATGGCTTGTCCAGATGATGGTTCCTTTCGAATTTTCGTTTTCGAACAAGGAGGGAAAATATATATCATAAAAAATGGACAGGTATTGAAAGAGCCTTTCTTAAATATTTCAAACCGGTTGGATGGCCTGAACATTGCCTACAGTGAAAAAGGTTTGCTTGGAATGGCATTTCATCCAGATTACAAAAACAATGGTCAGTTTTATTTGTACTACAGCTCTCCTGATAATACCAAAGGCAATGATCACAAGAGCACCATTGCTGTTTACAAGGTAAATCCTGCGAATCCCGATAAGGCGATTGACGAACCTAAAGTGATTATGGAAATTGCTCAGCCTGAAAGCAACCACAACGGTGGCATGCTCGCTTTTGGTCCGGATGGATACCTTTACATTGGCACCGGAGATGGCGGAGGTGCCAATGATGAACACGGCACTATCGGGAACGGACAAAATCTGAATACTTTGCTGGGAAAAATTCTGAGAATTGATGTTGACAAAGGAACTCCCTATAAAATTCCTGAAGACAATCCTTTTGTTGGAAAACCCGATACAAAACCTGAAATCTGGGCTTACGGATTGCGGAATCCGTGGCGATTTTCATTCGATAAAGTGACGGGAAAATTATTTTGCGGTGATGTTGGCCAGAATAAG
>CAUJFJ010000022.1 GCA_963169675.1 Bacteroidota bacterium | reverse complement strand
TTCGCCCATGGAATTATAAATTTCAATTCTGGAAAGTTTCGTTTCCTTCTCTGAAAGTCGAATGTTTAGGACGCCAGTAGTTGGGTTTGGGAAAATTAACATTTCTGATTTATTGTTAACTACAGTTATGGGTTGTTCGATTGTTGGCTGCTGCCCAATTCTTGCAGACAAAATTGGCAAATGTTGTTCTATAAAAAGATTCCCCAATCCATAGTAATAAACTTCTCCATCTGTAGTGGGACTACCGACGCTTCGTTCCATATAAAATGCGCTGTCTGAGGAGGAAAGTTCATCGCCTCTGTCTGCTATATCCCTTGTTCTTTGATAATGTTCAATTAAATAGCTTTCAATGTTATTATCAGGTGTAATGAATTCAAGTATCGTCAAGGCGGAATCCGGTTCTCTTTCAATCAATGACTTCACTAAATCAAATTTCCCAATGTTGGTGCTATCATGCGTTTCAAAAAAGCCTTCAAAATCCGCATCCAGCGA
Organism: Bacteroidota bacterium; assembly: GCA_963169675.1. Classification (GTDB taxonomy): domain Bacteria; phylum Bacteroidota; class Bacteroidia; order AKYH767-A; family OLB10; genus JADKJB01. The sequence goes on along the minus strand of CAUJFJ010000022.1, from coordinate 6,066 downwards.
ATCACCCTGGTAAATTATCGTAGTATCCAGTTTCATGACCTGATAGGCTAACACTCTTGCAAGATAAGTATTTAGTTCGGAATTTTCAACATACACAGTGCTATCGCCAACCACGGAACCAAACTCCAACACGCGGTCACCAGAAATCCTTAATGTTGATGCACAAGTGATTGGTGCCGAATTTTCATTAGGCTTAGCATTGATCAATGCTACCGGATAAGGATTAGGACTGTACTTATATGTCGGGAGATCCGGATCTTTGTGGTACCAGTTGATACCAGTAGGATTTCCTAACCATTGTCCTCCCACTTTAAATGTGTTAATATTTGTTCCCGTCATCAACCACTCATTATCCCAAGCATTTAGGCCACCGGGTGTTCCACCAAGGACTCCTTGATTAAGTGCTATTTTTGAATTGTTGATATTTACTCCGATATCAAAATCAGTAAGTATATTTTGTCTTAGTTCAGTATCATCACAATGCCCATCAAAATTAATTCCAATGCCGAAATTTGAAACTGAATTACAATTGATGTCGGCCATCAAAGAATTTTCAAGATCAATACCTCTGAAATTTGGATCAGCATAGAAATCTGTGTTGTTAATAACATTATCGGTGATCATTGCATTTGGACATTGCTGAAGCCAAATACCACCGTGGTAGAATGGTACTGGAAATGCATCAACCGAATAATTGATGGTGTTTCCAAGACTAAGATTGTTACTGGCATCAGTACCGATTTTTATGCCATTGGTTAACAACCCGCATATCCCTATCCTATAGTCGTCTATGGTGTTGCTGTAAATGTGCACAGGGTCAACAGTTACATCATTGTCGTTTTTAACAAAAATAGCGCAGTTGTTAAAACCAGTACCGGTTTGAGAAAGTAAATTTATGTTATCAAACGTGTTACTTCGGATAGTTGCCGAAACTGGATTGATGATAGCAACACCATGTATAAGAGCTTCAAATTTATTTCCTTCAATAATTGATGTTGAATTTCTGGAAATTACCCCATACGGCGAATTCTGGAAATTTACTTGAAATAGCGAAGAAACTGTTAGATCACCACCTACTGTTACATCACTGTTATTTCCAGCAATGATACATCCAGTTGCAAATCTTTTACTTGTACTAGATTCTATCATTTGGTCAAATTCCGCATGAAGTATATGCGCTGTGCTATTTGAACTGCGTATTCCATTAAAAGCATTTGAAAATTTGTTTAAATAGGCATTATTGCCAGTACTTCCAATTCGGATAATTACATTATCCAGTAAATTAATATGAGTATTAACTGGTGAATTCCGATGAGGATCTTTTGTCAGTATGCCATCAGAATTTGAAAAGTTGACTCCAAGAATACCTGCGTCATTGGCACCAACAGCAGGTGTTCTGATGTAATTTTGAAACTCTAAAGCTGTACGGTTGTTATCAAATTTGGCGTATCTGATATTAACTGTGCCTCCATCACTCGAAATAGCAGTAATGGCATCTTCAACTTCATTAACCACACTACTTGTCCATATTTGAATTATGCCTCCATTATTTTCAATCCCCTGCCACATATCATTACAAGCAAATATGCGGCTTATATTTGACCCCTCGATTTTTAATATTCCACCTGAGTTGACAATGATCTTAATTGGGTTGGAAGCATTGCTGGAAATGGCTATGTTGCTGCCCTCAATAAATAGGGTTTTTCCGTTTCCTACAACAATATTTTGATCCACAATGACATTTGATAGACTTGGAATGGTGCAATTGCCAGTCAATGTATAAGTATAAGGATCGATCGTACTGAAATTTTGATAACCCAAAGTTGTAAGATCACTACAAGTAACAAAATCACGATAATCAAAATCGACACAGGCAGATACCATTGCATTGCTGGTTGGGAGCAAAGGAGTAAAATTACTGAAATCCATACAAGTAGTCGACGATACAACACCGTCCAAATTCAATTCCAAGGCTCGCTTACCCGACTTACGCTCTACGCTTGTAATGAAGGCTTTGGTTTCAGCATCTACATTTGCTGACTTTATTGAAGTGCATGGCGCATTAAACGAAACCAGATTATCGGCATACCATATGCAGTCACTCTGTGGTGATGATCCCAATTCACTTACATCAGTTGTTGCTTCCACATCACCATCTAAAATGAGATTCTGTTGGTGATCAAACTTTTTTAAGTATACATCGTCAACCCATACTTTTAAACCTCGAAAATCTGCCGTAGCTATGCCAGCAGGATTGTCAATTGCAATACTAAAGGACAGTTGGTTCTGAATATAGTTTATGTTGATATAGGATAATATATCGGTTCCAGATGGATACTGTCCGGAAAGATTAATTGCCACTCTTTCCCAGCCATCTCCACCCTCTGTAATTTTTTCGCGCCAAATAGGATGCCCATTCAATTCTACTTGTTTATAAATATCACCAATACTCACAGTTGGATTTAAAGTGGAATACCAGCTATCCTTAATATTAAATATTAACCAATAATTGGTTGCGGGAGCAACTACAATTGGTTTGTGTTCCCATTCAGAGGTATGATAGTTTGAATTGGAATTTCCATCAACAGCTACAACATCTATTCCGTATAACCCCGGCAATGATGTTTCCCAGTCGCTTGACGAAAAGGTATGTGAATAAGTTCCTGATGTAGGAGATGTAGTAAATTGCTCATCTGTATATCTGTTATTCCCGGAAGTGTTAAGGGAACCTATTGCACTTTGGTTGTTGGTTTGGGGTCTGACAATATAACTCAACAGTTGACTTCCATTACTTCCAGGAGATATCTCGATGGCTATATTGTCGTTTATGTTTATATAATGAATAGATTCATTTATACCCTTGATTTCGCCTGCAGTACCAGTGAATTTTAAATTGAGTTCTGGTGGCTGAGGACTCGACGCTGATGCAACCGGATTCCCTGACTGATAATCAAAAACATTTGGTAATTCAACCAAAATAGGTTTGGTGTTAGAGGGGGCGGGAATAGAGGATAAAAGTTCCCTGTTCGTATTATGCGCTCTTTCATAATCCCAGGTACATGAAGGCGCATAATTGTCATCCAATCTGAAGTACCCACCAACATTACAAGTAAGACTACCCGGTGCGTCAAAATTCTTTGCAAAGGTATTATTCACAACTTCTGTGTTGAATAATGGGCGTGTTGTTGAGGTACCATAAAAAGGATTTGCAGGATAAGGGATGCTAATAATAAATTTGCTTTCTCCTTTTTGATGGAAGATTGAGTTTTTAATGACTGTGTTTCCAGCTGCAGCTTCTGTATTAAAATTGTTTGATATCAGTTCCTTGGTTGCCTCACAATTGGTTATTGTTTGGCTTGTATAGTAATAGCAATTAGAATTAGGAGGTGTCCATGAGCCGACACTATGCAAATAAATAACATTAAATCGATGTCGCGTATAATTTTCGCCAACAAAATGCTCACCAAATGTACAGTTATCAACAGTGATATTCATCGGGTTAGGTTGACTATCTATCCCTTCTTTTGCTTCATCAATAATAGTTCTTTCAATGGTAGCATTTGTTACAGTGTTATTGGTTGCGTCCCCTCCCTGCAACCAAAAGCCATAACCCTTTGACTTGGTTAGTGTACCTCCACCGCCTTTGACATGATGCACTTGGCACTTATCTACGGTAATGTTATCTGACAACGCATCTACATAAATTCCAGAATAGGAAAAATTATATATTTCGGAATTTAAAATATGAAATGGTCCTTTATCATTTGAATTTTCTGCATCCACCCGTACACCGGCACAAAGTTGATCATCAAAATTATAATCCTGATATCCAGGCATTGCTCCTTCAAGTCGGATGTTTCTTAATATAGCACCAGGTTTCATATAAAACATATAGCCCGCTTTGTCCAATTCCTGACCGACCATTTGTCCTCTGTTTTGGCAGGTTATTAATGTTCCACTTGGACTAGTATTTACCTGTTGTGAATTAATTACCGCAACAGCATTAAAACTTTCAAATAACAAATCATAGTTTCCGCAAAGGGTGACTCCACCTTCAATCAATAGAGGAGCATGGGCTGAAATATCTATAGCAGTCACACCAGAGCCAGGAATTAATACATCACCAGGAAAAACATTCCCAAACGGATTAGCTACTGACCCTAAACGCTGGAACAAATCTGCTGCCGTATAATATTCAATTACTTGGGATTGGGGAGCCATCCTGGAGTTGATGATACAAACATCTACAAAATAATCTGTTGTATCATAAATTCCAGGCCCATCGCTACTAACAAACCGGCTAACTTTTAACAGGTATTGATTGGAGGGAGTTAAGATGGCTCTGTAGGACTGATATTCAACTAAGGTACTGTCAAAGGGCCAAAGGATGCTATCCACCGCAATTAGTACATTTCCGGCCGTGTATGCATTGTAAACAATTGCCTCTTTGATAACAGCATAGTTTTTGGTGATCTCCGGACTTAAAAAACAAGCTTTTATAACTGCAGAATCAGGTGTAAACGAAAACCACATGTCATTGGAGATAAACTGTAATTCAACGGAGTTACAATTTGATGTTGCGGTTACCATATATGGCATCTGTGGAGCATCTCCCGGAACTAAATTATAAGCAAAAGCAAAATACCCGTAACTATTCATGGATGTGCTTGTGGTTTTATTGGTGCTTTCAGTTACCGCTTCGCCTTTATCAGTCCATTTGGTGCCGTTCCAAAGTGCAATATGAACCGGTTTTACGGTCAGGTAATCACAATGTAAGGAATCAAATGCAAACTTAGGTGTAATGTTGGAAGAACCTACATTCCGGTCAAGTTTCCAGTACCCGCAATCGCTTATAAAAGTGATGGTAGTGTCTTTTGTTGAGCCGATGGTTTGTCCGGTGCTAAAATATTCAGCTGTAAAAGCATCTGTTGTGTTAGATGGTGCAGTGATGGTCAAAGGGCGATAGGTGCTGCCTGAGCCCACATCAAAAACAAATGCTGTATTCCCAATCTTCTTCACAGGACCACTCACAAAACTGCTATTAGTAGCACCGGAAGCTGTGGAACCATGCTTCATGGTGAGCAGATTAGTGCTGGTGGTGATTAAATTTCCTTGAATGAATATGAGGGAGTCATCTACACTTAATGTAGTATTTGCAGTAACGGTACCTGCTGATTTATTAATAGCCATCTTTTTAAATGGATAGTTGTAACTTCCATTTAGTGTCTGATTGTTAATGCCGTTGAATGTTACTTTTCCGGTACTGGTATTAAAGACAACCTTATTGCTGTTAATGGTAATGTTTCCTGCAAAGGTATTGTCGCCGGAGTAAGCAATTTGGACATCTTGACCTGAGGAGTTAAATGTGGCTTCTGCGTTGTAAATGTCGCCACTTATCGTTGCAAACCGTATTCTTCCCGATGCCCCTGTATTCGAAATGGTGGTAGCACCATTAAAAACATTACCCCCATCTGACTGGGCGTTCGAAGTTCCGGTTTTGGTGAAGGATGACATACCGTTAAAGGTACTGTTTTTTAATAATATTCCAGGACTGCTTACGGTAATTTCTCCATTAAAAGTGGAACCGTTAAAACTTGCAACTGCTGTACCTGTTAGCGTCAGGGTTTGTGCCGTATTGCCAAGTTGGGTGAAGTTCTTCAGCAGCAACACATCATTGGTAAAACCGGTCGAACCAATGGTGATGGTTTTGCCACTATCAAGAGTGGATGTACCACCCGAATTTCCGAAAGTTATGCCACCGGTTCCGGTGCTGCTGAGCATTAGATTTCCTTTGTACTGGGTATTGGAAGTATTTGAAAGGTGAACTTCATGCGAACTGTAATTGATCACGGTTAAGTCTGCATTAAAAACATCACCGGTGGTATTTGCAAGTGTAAAGTAGGTCCCGTTTCCACCATGAATGATGGTCACATCATCATTAAAGGTACAACCACCCGCACCTGTTCCGGTTGCAACCCCCTGGTCGGCGGCTGTTACTGTACTGTTAAATGTACTTCCCGAAAAACGAATATATCCGCAATCGGCATCCACGGGACAATCCATTAA
>CAUJFJ010000021.1 GCA_963169675.1 Bacteroidota bacterium | reverse complement strand
CAAGATGACGATACCAGGCTTCTTCAGTGTCATTTTCAGAAATTGTCCACCAAAAACCAGTACTGAATAATCCCGGATTACCATATGTAGCGTTTGGAAGTCGGCAAGCACCGGCAAGAGCAGTAAAGCCGGAAGAATTTGTAGGCCATACATCGCCATAACGCTGCCATCCGGTAGTTCCAAAACTTTTTAATTGCTCTCCTTGATTACTTCCTCTCCAACCTGTTCTGTCAGCATCAGAAGCGTTCATACCCAGAGCTTGCTCTAAAATTTTCCAGTCCTGATCGGTGGGTACCCTCCATCCTTCCGGAGCTATATTCCGTGAATCAGTCACTGCAAACCAGTTATACAACAAACTTGGTGCAGCAGGATTATTATCGTAAATGCAATAACCTTCCTGATCTGATGTCCACGTTGCAGAAGCCTGTGACTGAGTAATTGGAGAACCATCTCTATACACAGTAGTTTTCAGATCCTCAGCCATCCACCACTGACCGCCAATTTTAACAGTTTTATAAGTTATTCCGGAAGCATCAGTCACAGAACCTGTTTCAATTACTTTAACTTCTTCCTCATCAGAATCTTTCTCACAAGAACTGAATCCTACAACAAAAGTGAAAACCAAAAATATATTTAGTAATCTGGAAGAGTAATTCCAATAGTGAAAAATCGATTTAATCAACATTTTCGTTAATATTAATGGATTAATTAGCATTCTTAATAAATCTGGCACTGCTTATATCATCACCGGATAATAAATGAACGATGTAAACACCGTTTGCGAATTCGTTCAGATTAACTTTTCTATTTTGCACGGCACTGCTACCTGTCATAACTTCCTTGTATATCAATTTACCAAACACATCAAATATTTTCAACAAACCCGATTTTTGAGTTTCCATAAAAATTGAAAATGAAACAGATTCAGAGGCAGGATTTGGCACAGTTTCCATGATTCCAAATCGCCCATTAGAAATATCCGGACAAACCAATGTCAGGTTTCTGTCGTTGCACAACCCCGGATAACAGCAAAGTGAAGGAATTGAAAAATTAGCCTGACTCTCATAGTTACAAGCAAGTGTATCCATACATCCAAAAACAACAGGTGTTAAACATTGTGCAGCATCACTGCAGGCAAATGAGCTATTGTATTCCAGATAATCGGGATCGGTACATCCACAAACAGAAGGATATTTCAGAAAGGGACTAACCACTTCACCGGGCAACAACGTATCATTGGAAGCAACATACTTAACAATATTGGTTGACCCTCCATCTGTTTCTTCAATTTCAAGATTCAGTTCAAATGACAAATCTCCTGTTGTGGTCAACTGCGCAACCAGTACTATATTGCTTACCGTATCGAAACCCATGACTCCAGCATTCTGCTGGAGATAAATATCATTACTTACACATGAATTTCCTGTGTTAATTGCACCAAAAACAGTAGTGTCATCTCCTGCAATATCCTCAAAGCCAAAATCGACCCACTGACCATAGGTTGAAGTGTTCGTGAGATAACCATCGGCATTATTTAAGGTTATACCTGCATCAGGATTGTTATTCAACAATAGACCTCCCGGAACACCATAAGTACCACCATTATTTGGAAATAAAAATGATCCATCAGTATCAGAAGGTTTCAAAACGCCTGCCTGTCCAATTGCTCCAAGTCCAATGGTAATCCATGAATCAAGAGAAAGTGTAGGATTATCATCAAGCCAGGTTTTATTTATCAGATAACCAAAGTTTGCATTAGGACGGTCAATATTGTTATAAAAATTCTGTGTACTTTCAATTTTCAAAGCATGATAGGTATCTCCATAAATCTTTCTGATTTTGGAACCTTCTTTAAGATCAACATAAATACGATACGTTACAGATCCAACTGCCACAGATCTAAATTCCGTAGTATCGGTTGCATCATTTGCATCTGAAATATAATATTTCTCTACTATAACATCCTCAATTTGTCCATATGTAACTTCTGATAAAGTAAATGACATTATCACAAGTACCAGTAATTTTATATATTTCATGAGTATTTATCCGATTTTAAATTCACTTCACTCCTATTATTTTATAATTTATAACTAAAGCCCAAAGTATATGTAGTGCCATAGGTATATCGATCGTAGTCGAGAGTATCATCATTATCATAGATATAAGATCTCCTGGTTGATTCATCCAGAATATTCTGAACCTTAAGACTTACATTGAAATGTTTACCAAGTTTTTTCGATATCTTAAGATCGAGATTATGTCGTGGCATTTCAAAAATATCAGGTGTACCATCAGTACTGGTAAATACAAGTTTCTTACCTTGAATGTTATAACTTAAGGCAATAGAAAGTCCGATACTATCGGCAGTATAATTTATAATTCCATTCACTACAAAAGGAGCCTGTCCAAACATGGTTCTTTCAGTTGTATCAATTGGAACATAATTCTTCAAACCATCCTGTACTTCCAAACGGTAGAGGACAAATTCGGTCTGAGATTTTACCAGCGTCACATTCCCTAAAAAATCGAAATTTTTGCTAATTTTTTTGCGACCTTCAATTTCAATCCCGCGAACGGTTGATTTATCCACATTCTGCCAGGTAAAGCCCTGATTGGTATTTACCAACTCAATATGATTCGTGAAATTCTTAAAGAACGGACTAATCGAAAAATTGTCTCCATTATTAAAATAATACTCCAATCGGGCATCATAATTGTCAATCGAAACTGTTTTCAGATTAGAATTACCAAAAATAAAATCCTGAACTTCATAGTCAAATACAACCGCATCTGAAAGTTCTCTGATACCCGGACGGGCAACAGTGCGGCTGTAATTTAAACGGGCTGTTATAGGACTTTTTTCACTTTCATCAATTTTATATATTACACTAAGTGAGGGTAAAAAACTAAGTTCTTTAATGGATCCCGGATTTACAGTAAATATTTCTCCAGGGAACTGACGACGGGGATCATTTGCCTCATAGCCCAATTCGTCATACTTTTTAACGTCCGTAAAAATAACTGCATTCTCAATACGAAGACCTCCGGCAAATCTAAGAACCGGTGAAACTGCGTAGTCAGACATCACAAAGCCACTGATTACTTCACTGTATCCTATAGTGTTATTTGCCGGATTTCGTGGTTCTTCATAATATTTATCGATAGTTACTAAACCGGAAGAATCGGTATAGAATCCAAATTCATTTAAATCGAAATAACTGTCAATGTCATTGTTGTCAATAATGAGATCACCACCTCCATTATAAATTACTTTATAATCGTATTGTTCACTCAACCGGTCATTTTTCTGATACCCACCTCCTACTTTTATTTTTCTGGTAACAGCAGGCTTGGTGAATATCGGAATTTCAATAGCTGTTGATGCATCAACCATATTTTCATCAAGGTATCTGTAATACCTGTGAGTATCCGATTCTTTGATATCGATTAAATACTGTCCCTGATCTTCAAAATAGGTCAATGATTTAAAATCCGGGGCACTGCTTTTTCCGGTTGTGTATGAGCCATTCCATTCCCATTTGGCTTTAAATTTAGGTATGAAATGCTCAGTTTTCAACTGATAAATCAATTGTTTTCGCTGTTCATAAAACTGACTCTTCGTCAATGATTGATTGTATGATTGGGATGTACCCTGATCTGATATATCACGCACCTTATTAACACCTAAAAAGTTAGGCATGAACAATAATGAAATGCTGTTGTTACTATTTAATTTATACGCCAGATTTGCCAATGCACTCCATCCATTTGATTCAACTGCAGCCTTTTGCACAGCCGCTATTTCCACTCCGCTATTACCATTGACATCAACATATGCCCGGTTTGATACGGATTTATCATCGTATCGATAACTATTGGCGTATCTGAATCCTCCGATAAATCCTAATGGTTTGCCAAATAATTCGATTTGATTTCCAATACTGAAACTCTGACTGAAATCGATTGGTGCCTTCGCATAACTCGTATTCCAGTTGTTGGGCAATTTTTGAGATGAGGCAACCCCAGGAGTATTAATTGATGTATAAGCCTGGTTACTGAATTGCCCACTTATAAATTCATCTTTGGCAGCTGCAACAGCTGTAGGATCATTGAATAAAGCCGGCCCAAGGAGCCCTAATTGAACCAATCCCAATTTAAAATATGTCTCGCCGGCATCACTACCGGGAAGCCATGGAGAAGTAACACCTAATGAACTGAAGTAATTACCCAGACCTAATGCTACCATTTGCTGATATTGCGTGGGAGCAGCAATTACCGGGATATATGCGTCATGATCAATATCCCGGAATGAATTATCATATCCCAACCAATCGGTGGAACTTTTCTGTGAAGTCAAAACATCTTTAAAAGTCGAATTGGTATTGTAACCGAATGATGTTTCAACATTTATCGACAATTGATCCGGATAATCTTTGGTCAATACATTGATATATGCTCCGGACCAGTCGCCTGGAATATCAGGGCGTGCAGTTTTTAATAAAGAAACGTTATCAATAAGGCTGGTAGGGAAAAGATCGAGTCTGAAATTGTTGGTAAACGGATCCAGAGTTGGAATCATACTACCATTCAAAGTTGTTTTAACATATCTGTCGCCAATACCACGTACGGTAATAAAACCATTGCTGGTTGTCGAAACTCCTGATACCCTGGCAACGGCAGCAACAACATAAGAATCTCCTGTCTTCTTAATCGTTTCAGTAGAAATATAATCCACGGAAGAAGCAGAATTCATTTTCATCTTCTCCATATAACCATCGCGTTCCCGGGATATTTTGGCTACAATTTCTACCTCACCAATATCCTGAGTAGCAGACTTCAGTACAATGTTCTTGATCAATACCTGCCCGCCACTTACCTTAACAGGAATTTCCTGTTTTTGGAAACTAATGTAAGAAATCACAATTACCTGTGAAGTTGAATCGGGCATTTTAAAAGTATAATTACCATCAAAATCCGTAATTGTCCCTGTTGTTGGACTAGATTTCAATACCAGTGTTGCCCCTACTACCGGCTCACCATTGTCATCAGTTACCTTCCCGCGGATGATACCCTGAGCATTCATAAAGCCAGTGAATACAAGTAAATTCACCAACAACAGAAGTAACTTCTTCATTCGATATAAAATATCTAAAATCTAAGGTTTATAAAACAATCCAGACAAGTATGTTATTAATGCTTAACAACTTTCTTTGTCTTTCTCACGCCATCCTGATCTACTTCCAGGAAATAGATACCATTTGATAAATGAGACAAATCAAATTTTTCTGAAGATAAGCCCTGGGTGGTCTTTACTTCTCTGGACGATAAAACATTACCTAACATGTCTATTAGTTTAAATGTTGTGGTGCCATTACTTCTCAGGCTATTGAACCTAACATTTAAAACATCAGTTGCAGGGTTTGGATATAAACCAATGGAGAAAGTTTCTTCAGAAGCATCATTTATACCTGTACTTGAGTTGTAATTTAATCCAGGAAATAAAACTTCACTTCCAACAGGATTAGAAGCCACATAATTCTCAACAACATTAGTTATGTTATTTCTGATTTGAACATTTAATTGAAAAGAGAAAATTCCATCTGTTGTAATTTGTGCAATCAACACTTCATTCAATAACGCATCAGGTCCGGAGCTACCATTTAAGGATGCCCAGGAACCATTATTTGTACTGAAAACAGGACCATTAGTACCATCATTCTGAGCGTCGAAAACAGCAATTTCAGTGGTGATACCAACTTCAGTTACAGGCTGGGGTGTACCAGCAAGTAAACCATCCTGAGTAGTAAGAGGAATTCCTATCATTGGATCAGTGTTAGTAAGCACACCATCATTGTTTACTACAGTAGCAACACCATCATCATAAATTTTGCGAACACCATAATTAGCAGCACATGCAGCTCCGACAGAAAGCCATGAATCGAGCATCACTGTATTGTCATCGCAGAAGTTCTTACTGAAAGTTGGAGTTGTTGCTCCACGATCTTCATTGTTAAAAAACAAAGTAGTAGTTTCAATTCTGCATTCATGATTTCCATCACCATAAGCAGCCTGGAAAATATAATCAGGTAACAAATCGAGGTAAACCCGGTAAGTTACTGATCCGACTGGAAGCACGCCTCCGCTTCCATTTACGGTAGCATCATTCGCATCAGAAATATAATACTTCTCAACGATAACGTTCTCAAGTCCTTGAGAATATACCGTTAATGTTAACAGAAATGTGCATACAGTTAGTACTAGTGTTTTCATTTTTTTATTTGTTTACTGATTAGAATTATAAGATTATGAATTTGAGAGTAAAGTGAAGCATTCAAACAGGAAGTAATATTCATCTTTAGATGGGCTCAAAATTCAATATTATAAATGGAGTGTGTATCAACTCAACTTTACCATTCGGTTAAAAACGAGTTAGTTGAATAGTGTTTTTAGCCTAAAACAATCTTAAGTGAAAATAAACCTAAGAAAAATAATTTGATTTTATTGATTGTTAGAATTGTAGTTCAACGCAGAAAACAAAACTTCATTGGAGGCAGGGTTGGAGTGAACATATCGCTCAACTTGTCCATTCGGAGTTCCTAACTGAATGTTAAGTTCAAAATACAATTCACCTGCAGTTGTAAACTGCCCTATTACTATATTATTAGGAGTGCCTTCTACATTTTTTGCACCTTCCAGACAAGCCCATGCACCATTGTTGGTTTTAAAATAATATCCAGTTGAATCTATTCCCGCGACAAACTTATTCATATCAGCCAATAAAGTATCTAATCCAATTGCAGTGACTCTGGGTGGTTTACCACTATTAAAACGTATGCCATCTCTCTCATAAAGTGGAAAACCAATACTTGCATTAGCATTATGCAACATGGGCGGAATAAAACGATTTTCCACTGTTGCAGCAGTATCATCGTGATTTTTAAGGATTCCAAATCCATCCATGGATGCCGCCCCCATACTGATCCAGCTGTCAAGCATCACCGTATTGTAACGTAGGCTGTAATCAGGAATTAAGTTTGGAATATAATTACCATAATTAGGATGGTTATATATTTGTTTACTGGAGCCAATTGCCATTTGATGGTATTCAGAACCATAAACTGCCTGCAACTTGTATCCGGGTTTCATGCAGACAAATATTCTGTAAGTAACTGAACCAATAGGTAAAGCATCTTGACCTGATTGCAACTGATCGGTACTATCCGTAACATAATATCTTTCTACAAAAATACTATCCAGGCCTTGTCCGATGCTGACCTTTGAATTCACTCCTATTATAAAGATGATACTCAAACAATATAAATACCTTTTCATTTCAATGTTCAATATTTTCACAAAATTACCGCTGCCAGAATAAGGAAAGCTGATATTTATATTAAGATTCCGTTAACGACATTAAAAACTTACATAACATGTAGTTGACATTCAAATAAGATTTCAAGTAGCGGTATGTGAAGAAAGTGTTAATTCCATGTGTGTATTTCTGTATATACATATTGCTAAAATTGCTTAAGGTTGTGCTGTCACATATTTTAAATATATTTGTTGCCCGACATGTATATGATCTGCAGTAAGCTGAATGAAATTAATTTTTAAATATCTTTTCCTTTTAGCAGCACTATTCTCACAAATAGTTGCATGTCATTCTGTTTATGCAACTAACCGGGATGCAATAACAAGAATACCTGAAAGACATAATATCCCCTCCGGCAAACTGGTTATCCCTGATTCAATTCCTAGTTCCGAAATTCAAAATTACATTTCAAATGTATTTGAATCTTCTTATCGGAACAATCGAAACACAAGCATGTATGATACTTTGGTTTATGATTTGGCGAATGCTTTAAAAAACGGAAGTTCTATAAATTTTCCAATTTTCACCAGGTCATCGAACACCATATATTCAGTTGATTTTGCAATTAAATTTAAGCAAGCCAATATTACATTTGACACCCTGATTTCACTCGAACCTTCCATCAATTATTTGTACTTCTTCAATCCGAATGACTCCATTCTCCGATTAACGTCATATTCACTTAATCCCATAATTTCCGAAACTAAATTATTCAACATTATTGTATCTTCTATGAACAATGAGCTGTGCTTAAGTGATTTTCAAAATTCACAGGTATATCTGAATGGCGATGTTGCTGCCAATAAGATTACGGATTGCGTCATTAATACCGCTATTTCCGAACTGAATGAAACAACTCCTGCCATCAAGCTATTTCCTAATCCGGCTAATAATTATTTCATTCTTGAAAATGGCAACTATTCCAGGATTGATATAATTGATACCCATGGCAAACTTGTGTTGACTAGAATGCACGCCAATTCCCATAATCCCGTCATTTTAGATGTTGACATGCTCTCACCTGGCTCCTACTTTGTGAAATTATATCACGACGAGTCTGTTTCTGCCCATAAATTGCTAATAATTCGTCCGGACTACTGATTTTTTGAAAGTAGTGGCTGACTTACCACTTTTCATGTTAAATTTGCCTTAAGTGATTCCGCAGGCAATTAAATGAAAAAAAATCTGGTAAAAGTCTTCAAAGTTTCAGCAATAGTGATTGTAATCGCTATTCTTTGGAATTATAAGTTGATTGGCTACGGCATTTCACAGCTACGTGGACAGCTCAATATTGTATTGAATACGGAAGATGTTGCCGATGTACTAAAAGATCCGAAAACAGCACCTGAGACCATTGAAAAACTTAAACTCATTAATGAAATCAGATCGTTTGCAATTGATTCTCTGGGGCTGGCAAATGCAGATAACTACACCACCTATTATGATCAGCAGGGGAAACCTTTGATGTGGGTTGTCACCGGTTGTGAGCCTTATAAACTCAAAGCCAAGAAGTGGAAATTTCCTGTTGTTGGTGAAGTGAGCTATAAAGGTTTCTTTAATGAACCTGCTGCTTTGGAAGAGGCTGCCAAAATTAGAAATGAAGGTTATGAATCAGATATCTATTCTCCTTCAGCCTGGTCGACGCTGGGCTATTTTACAGATCCGGTTTTATCTGGAATGCTGAAGAGAAGTCCCGGACGATTGGCAGAACTAATTATTCATGAACTTACCCATGCTACTTTGTATCTGGAGAGCAGTGTCGATTTCAATGAAAATTTTGCTACATTCACAGGAGAAAAGGGATCTGAATTATTTTTAATTTCCAAATATGGGGAAGGATCAGAAGAGCTTCAAAATTACAGAGACTTCCTGCATGATGAAGCACTTTATACCCGACACATGATTGCTTCATCCCGTAAACTCGATAGCTTATACAATTCGTTGCCTTCTACATTAACTAATCCTGAAAAAGCATTGTTAAAATACCGGATGATTGCATCAATACTATTGGACCAAAATAAACTTCCTTTCCGTTCTCAAAAAAGATATCGATTCAATTTCCAAACCAAAACACTACCCAATAATACTGAGTTTATGGCATTTTTACGCTATCGTGAAAAACAGGATTTGTTCAGCGAAGTGTACCGGACAATATATCGTTCTGATTTTAAATTTTTCATTACTGACATTGCATCCAAAGCCAGCCGCAAAGAAAAACTTCCTTTTAAGATAGCAGAATAAGTCGACTCAAAATATTTTTTTGACTCTACAAAAACATCCTGCCCCAGCAGGCAAAGTATTATTACAATTTACCTATTAAGTGAAAATAAAAATAGATGAGTGGCACTGCAATAAAAAATGCATCAAACCGATCGAGTATTCCACCATGGCCCGGCAATAACGTTCCGGAATCTTTAACACCAATACTTCTTTTGAGCATGGATTCAACCAGATCGCCAAGTGTTCCGGCAGTAACGGTAATGGTAGCGACAATCATCCATTGATAAAAATCGAGTTCGGTAAAATAAATCGACAAAATACGGGCTACCAGTAATGCTAATGCTAGTCCCCCAAAAAAACCTTCCCACGATTTTTTTGGAGATATTCTTTCAAACAATCTGTTTTTACCAAATTTGGAGCCGATAAAATATGCTCCGGTATCTGATGACCACACCAGGAAAATAAATCCCAGCACCACATTATTATGATAGGAAATTGCATCATCCGGATTGAATCGGTATGCCATTTGAACTAACAGAAGAATAGGAACAATGATATAAGCCAGGCCGGTTAAAGTCATGGCAATATTATCGAATGGATGCGCTTTATTTCGATACAACTCCATGATGAACAGAAGTGCAATTGAAGGAATAAGCCACATAAAAATTGCTGCAGTATAACTTCCGTTAGCAAAAAGCCAATTCATCAAAAATGCACCAGCACCAATCACCAAACCGGAGATTACCTGAGGTTGAATGCGATCACTGGTAACCAATTGAAAAAACTCTCTCAAGCCCAAAATTGCAATCAGAAAAAAAACGGCACTAAAACTCCAGTGGCTGAACCAAACAGTCGCTATCATGACTATTCCGAAGCCGGCACCGGTTATTACACGTTGAAGCAGGTTACTCACAATTGATTTGAATTAATAAGAAATTTTGCAAGTACGGCATCATTCTCATGGACATATAGTTCTATTTCACCTATGAAAGTATATGCAGAATCTTTTTTATTGACTTCGAATGCAGCAATCTGATTATCTTCAAGGACAGCCTTCACGATATTAATTTTGTGCTCCAGTTCGGAAACATAAACACGAATCCAATCCTGATTTACGGCTGCTGTCATCTTAATTATCGTTTATCTACAAGAAAGAGATAAACCTCAGCGGGGCCCTGTGCACCTGTCACCAATTCATTTCCAATATCAGCAGTCCGTGATGGCCCGGTAATAAAGGTAGTGGCGGATGGTTGTTGATCCTTGTATTTACTTTTAATGAAATTAAACGCATCTTTCAAATCATCCACCAGTTGATCGGGAAAAGCCACCACCACATGAATGGGTGTGA
This sequence comes from Bacteroidota bacterium, assembly GCA_963169675.1. Classification (GTDB taxonomy): domain Bacteria; phylum Bacteroidota; class Bacteroidia; order AKYH767-A; family OLB10; genus JADKJB01. The sequence goes on along the minus strand of CAUJFJ010000021.1, from coordinate 4,155 downwards.
AAACCGGAATGCCTCTTCCGGATGTTTGGGATGAAGAAACCATAATAGAACCGGTACGTGCAACAAGGCATTCACACTGCGTGATGGCTGCCTGAGTGGAAGTCACTGCAGCAGGATCACGATTGACAGGAAACTCGCACTGATCTAAAAAATCGGCTAGTTCCTTTTCGACGCACAATAATTTACTCCACTTTTTTTCCTGAGCTATATTCAGCAGACCTTCGGCAAAATCGAGCATGGTTTCACAAAAGACAAAGTTACCACCTGCCTCCCGGAAAGCCTGTGCAAAAATCAATTCTGGTACTTCGTCATTCATGCGGAATACGGAACTGTCGAAATCCAGGTTAGGGAAAGGGTTCGGAGTTTTTGAAATTAATGCACTCCGTATTTTTTTCAGAACTTTTTCCCTGGTAGTACTATCCTGCATTTTGAAATGAGAGCTAATATTAAACTACCGGTGAATCATCTTTAGAATTAGGAACTGCTTGCTGATGCTGACCATTTCCATTTGACGATATAACCGGTGGAACGGCAGTTTTATCATTCATTAAAATCTGATCTTCAAACGGACGTTTTCCAAATATCAGTTCAAGATCTTCTTTGAAGATTACTTCCTTCTCTAATAAATGATGAGCTAACTGATCGAGATGATCTTTATGCTTTACTAGTATCGCCTTAGTTCTTGCATAACAAGCTTCGATCAATTTACTTACTTCCTCATCAATTACCTGAGCAGTTTTTTCACTGTAAGGTTTGGTGAAGTTGTAATCCTGATTACCACTTGAATCATAGAAACTGATATTTCCGATTTTATCATTCAATCCGAAAATAGTTACAGTTGCATAAGCCTGCTTGGTAATTTTTTCGAGATCACTCAATGCACCGGTAGAAACCTGTCCAAAAACTACTTCTTCAGAAGCGCGACCACCTAATGCAGCACATATTTCATCGATGATTTGTTCCTTGGTTGTAATTTGACGCTCTTCCGGCAAATACCAGGCAGCACCTAATGAATTACCTCTTGGAACGATAGAAACTTTAATGAGTGGATGTGCGTGCTCTAATAACCAACTCACAGTAGCGTGTCCGGCTTCATGGTAGGCAATAACTTTTTTCTCGTGTGCGGTGATGATTTTATTTTTCTTTTCAAGACCACCAATTACTCTGTCAACAGCATCCAGAAAATCTTGCTTATCAACCATTAATTTATTGTGGCGTGCTGCGATCAGTGCTGCTTCATTACATAAGTTGGCAATATCGGCACCAGAGAATCCAGGTGTTTGACGTGCTAAGAAATCGATGTCAACAGAGGCATCGGTCTTCACCGGTTTTAAATGCACAATAAAAATTTCTTTACGTCCATTTAAATCAGGAAGCTCTACATAAATCTGTCTGTCGAAACGTCCCGGACGTAACAATGCACGATCGAGAACATCGGCACGGTTGGTAGCTGCAAGAATAATGACACCGCTATTGCTTCCAAAACCATCCATTTCAGTCAACAACTGATTGAGTGTACTTTCACGCTCATCATTAGCACTGAATGAAGGAGCTTTTCCACGGGCGCGACCAATGGCATCAATCTCATCAATAAAAATAATTGCAGGAGCTTTTTCTTTTGCCTGACGGAACAAATCACGTACACGACTTGCACCAACACCTACAAACATCTCCACGAAATCGGATCCTGATAAAGAAAAGAAAGGAACCTGTGCTTCTCCGGCAACAGCTTTTGCAAGCAATGTTTTTCCGGTTCCGGGAGGACCAACCAGCAATGCTCCTCTTGGGATTTTACCTCCCAGAGAAGTATATTTTTTAGGGTTTTTCAGGAAATCAACTATCTCCATTACCTCAACTTTAGCTTCTTCGAGTCCGGCAACATCATTGAAAGTAACTTTCACATGCATGTCCTTATCGAATAAAGTAGCTTTCGATTTTCCGATATTGAAAATCTGGCTGCCACCACCACCGCCGCCCATACGACGCATCATGATGATCCAGATGAATACGAGCAAAAGGATTGGGAAAAACCATCCTAAAATAAAATCCCAATAACTCTCTTTGTTATTGTTGTAGCTGATACTTACTTGATCGGCATTGGCAAATTCTTTCTGAGCCTCTTCAATTTTCTTTTCGAAGGTAGCTACATCTCCAATAGTGAACTTAAAATGTGGTCCTTCATTGGGAGTATTGCTGAATGCTTTGCTGGAAACTGCTTTATATTTTTCCTGAGAAAGTTTTTCCTTTTTGATGTAAACATTTACTGTTTCGCGATTAATCACTTCCAGTTTGGCTACATCATGTGTTTTCAACATTTCATTCTCGAACTGCACCCAGGTAACTTCGCGGGGTTTATTTCCAAAATCCATGAATTGAACACCAAAAATGACCAGGATCAAAATGGCATATATCCAGTAAAAATTAAACTTTGAGCCTCCACCCGGTTTCGGGATCTTACTCAAAGGGTTCATCGACCGCTTTTTGCCGTCGTTATTGTTTTCTGATGATGAATTATCTGACATTGCTGCGTTATCTCAAAATTTGTGTTGTTGCGGGGTCAACTATTATGCCAACTGCATATTTGGCAGTTGTTCCCGATAATGTTATATCTAAACAACCTGATGTTGTTTTAGTTCATGCTATGCGTTTTGTTTCTGCATCAGCCCATAAACGTTCGATGCCATAAAAATCGCGTTGTTCCCTGCCGAAAATATGAACAACAACAGAAATGTAATCTAAAAGAATCCATTCAGCATTCTCATATCCCTCCCGGTAAACCGGATTTTCACCTGTCAGTTTATGAACCTCATCTTCAACTGAACGCGCCAAGGCATCCACTTGTGTGTTCGAATCACCATGACAAACAATAAAAAAATCGGCGATGGAAGTTCCCGTCGGCTTAAGATCCAATACTACAATATCATGTCCTTTTTTTTCCTGTATTCCCTGAACTACCGCATCTGCCAGCACTTCTAAAGTATTCGACTCCTGTCGTTTATTCGAGACTTTCTTAATTTTACTACCCATTCAACCGGTTTACCTATGTTTGTACAAAAATAGTGTTTTTTTACGATCTATGATAGGAAACAAAATAGGCAGTTTGGTGATTGAGTTGGAAGAAACTGACTCAACAAACAGCTATGCCTCCAGGTTATTGCAGGAACATGAGGTGGCTGAAGGAACTGCCATTATGGCTCATTTCCAGACCTCCGGAAGGGGACAACGTAGCTCCGGATGGGAAAGTGAATCTCATAAGAACCTAACAGTCAGCTATATACTCAATGCAGGCTTTTTACCAATCACCAATCATTTTGTATTAAATCAGGCAATTTCACTGGGCGTTTACGACTTTATAAAATCGAAAATTTCAGCTGATGTTGCCATTAAATGGCCTAACGACATTTTGGTGGGAAATTCAAAAATTGCCGGAATTCTGATTGAAAACTCGCTGCGGGGAACAAAAATTACTCATTCTGTGGTTGGGATTGGAATTAATGTAAATCAAATACAATTTGCTGAATATGAGCCACCTGCGACTTCTTTGGCCAAAATTGAGGTCAAGGAGTTTGAGTTGCGGAAATTGTTGGATGAATTGAGTGAAAATCTGGATAAATGGTACACCAGAGTCAGACTTGGCCATTTTCGGCAGATAAATCAAGCTTACGAAGAGGCCATGTTTCAAAGAAATAAACTGGCAACGTACCAAACACCGGAAGGCAAATTTCAGGGAACCATAACCGGTGTAACCGACGACGGACGCTTAGAAATTTTGAAGCAGGATGGTATACCGGTGTATTTTATGAATAAGGAAGTTCGGTATTTGTATTAGGAAAAAATTTGAATAATCCAGACCACATCCTTTAAACCCTTTCATCAAATAGGAATTGTAAAGGATCTTAAATGTGCCGCATTTTTCAACATTTTTTGCCACCACACTCCTTAGCGACAAATAGCATCATCAAAAATTAGTGCTTGTATTGTCGTAATATGGTTTGGAACGGTGCTGTTATAGGGTGGAGTTCTGTCTTTCGTCATCACTGGTGTATTGCTTTGTTCGTTTGTGTCCAAATACTAATTGCTAATGCAAGTCCCATTACTGTTTGCCAGATTATAAAAAATGTTGCTGGGTCTCCAAAAAATTCAATGTTTAGAATT
>CAUJFJ010000020.1 GCA_963169675.1 Bacteroidota bacterium | reverse complement strand
CGAACCGGAATTTTTGTGAATGACACAGCAGCAACTATCAATATTAATGCTCCGGGTTCCCCGGTAATTGGTCCCAGGTTCGGAGGGTATGCCTCAACAGCAGGTTTCTGGTACACCGGAAATAAATTTCCAATCGAATTTCAGGATACCTATTTCCATGGTGATTATGTAGGTCAGTGGATTCAGAATTTTAAATTTGATGGGAATGATAAACCTTTGGAAGTAATTGATTTTGCAGCTCTGGTTGGTCCTTGTGTTTTTATAACGGAGAATGTTGCTGATGGTGGTATTTACTATGTGAGTTATCCCGATCAGATTAAAAAAATTATTTAGACCGGTGTAGTAAATAATATTCCAACTGCTCAGGCTACTCAGAATGTTACATTTGGTCCCGGTCCACTTTCTGTTGATTTTACAGGAAGCTCAAGTACTGATCCTGAAAATCAACCATTGCTTTATAACTGGAATTTTGGAGATGGAAATTTCAGCACTGATGCTGACCCAACACATCTCTTTACTGCACCAGCAGGTGTGCCAACAACATACACGGTAATACTCACTGTTACAGATGATGGTGGCAATATTTCTAAAGATTCACTTCATGTTTTTGTTAATAATACACCTCCTCAAATAACAATCACAAGTTTTAGTAATGGTGATTTATACTCTATGAACGGGTTTACTAATTTGCCATTAGAAGCAGCAGTTACTGATGCAGAACATGGACCTGATAGTTTATTCTACAGGTGGCGAACAATTTTTCATCATAACCAGCACTTGCACCCCGAGTCGGTTGACACAAATAAAGTAACAAGTACTGTTATCTCACCAGCCGGCTGCACTGAAACGTATTATTATGAAATTGAACTTACGGTAACAGATATTAAAGGGCTTTCTTCAACGGTGAGTTCCAATATTTTCCCTGCGTGTGATCCACCTAATGCTGCATTTACAGCATCAGCAACCAATGTGTGCTCGGGTCAGTCTGTTCAGTTTTCCGATGCGAGTACGAATTTTGCCATTCAATGGGAATGGTTGTTTCCAGGAGGAAATCCTTCAAGTTCGACTTTGCAGAATCCTGTGGTTACCTATAATAGTACAGGTCCGCGAAAAGTAACACTAATAGCTTCCAGTTTCCGAGGAAGTGATACATTGATTGTTCCAGGCTACATTACAGTGAATCCCAATCCGGTTTTGACTGTATCAAGCTCTAGCGGTACAAATTCATTTTGCGCTGCAACTCCATATTCTTTAGAAGCAGTTTACGCAGGTTCTGTTTCGCAATGGGAATGGACTCGCAATGCAATTCCGGTAATTGGCTCTAATAGTCCAGTTTTGAATGTTACGAAATCAGGTAATTACAAAGTAAATGTTATTGATGCAAATGGTTGCTATGGCATATCACCAAAATTTGTAGTTATAAAAAATCCATTGCCATCTGCCAATGTTACTGCTTCAGGTCCACTTCAGTTTTGTCCGGGTGACAGTGTAATACTAACTGTCAACTCCCAACCGGGCAATACTTATCAATGGAAGAAATTTGCAAATTCTATTCCCGGAGCTACAAATTTAAGTTATACAGCCAAAGCAAACGGACAATACAAGGTTGTTGTTACCAGTCAATTTGGTTGCTTAAGCTCATCGCCTAAATTCAATGTAACGGTTTCTTGTCCAGAAGCAATTACCGATGAAAGATATGATAAACAGAATAGTATTCGATTATATCCAAATCCTGCATTCGACTTTCTAACTGTTGAATTTGATGGAGTTCTAAACCAGGATGTTGAGATATCTATTTCAGATGTTGCCGGCATCAACAAAGCCCAAATCAGTGAAAGAATCTTTGAAACCGGACGGCAAGGAATTGATTTAGACGTTTCGTTTTTGAATTCCGGGATTTACACCATTTCCGTGCGGATTGGCAATATTGTTGATATTCAGAGGTTTGCTGTAATAAAATAGTAAATAGTCCACTATTTTGGCCCTATTTTGAAAACTCAAATGGGGAAGTATGTTTTTTTATCTTTGAGACATTAATATCTACTGATGGAATTCTTCTCAATAGTCGACTTTTTATACGGGCCAATTGCACTTTTTCTTATCATAATTTCGGCCCGAATCCGGAAGTACAGGAAAATTAAAACCAATTCCGAATACAGATATTATACGAAAGGGTTATATGTTAAACTAATTGGAGGGTTATCTCTTTGTTTGATTTACACTGTTTATTATGGTGGGGGAGATACCGTGAATTATTTCCGTGATGCGGTTTGTATGGCCCGCTTACTTGTGACCGATCCTACAGGATTTATAGTGGTAATGACTGAGGGATTAAGTATTGAAAATTATTTTTATTTTAATGAAGACACCGGATATCCAATTTATTTCAGAGATGCACAAACATTTTTCGTTGTTCGGATAGCATCCTTTTTTGTTATTCTGGGAGCAGGCAGTTTTATTGTATCAACCATGTTGTTTGCATATGCATCCTATGCCGGAATATGGAAGTTGTATCAGCTGTTTGTGATGGAGTTTCCCGAATTGAAAAAGCAAATGGCCATTGCTATATTGTTTATCCCTTCGGTTTTTTTCTGGGGTTCCGGAATCATGAAGGATACCATAACATTGAGTGCAATCGGGTATTATTCATATAGTTTTTACATGCTGTTCATTAAGCGGCAGAATGTTTTGTCGAGTGTATTTACGATATTTATTTCCGCGTATTTAATTCTGATGATTAAGCCATACATCATTTTCGCGCTTCTGCCCGGGTCTTTAATATGGTTTGTAAATCGTCAGTTGGGAACCATAAACAATAGTGTTATTAAGTTTCTCATGGGCCCTTTTATGTTTTCGATTGCTATTGGCGGGGGATATTTGCTACTGATCAACATGGGAGATTTGTTGGGATTATATTCTGTTGATAAGGTGTTAGAAAGAGCTGTAATTACTTATAAGGATTTAAAGTCTGATTACTATGGAGGGAATACTTTCGATATTGGTGAGTTCGAAGCTAATGTCCCGAGTATGCTTGCTAAAGCACCTGCCGCAATCAATGTGGCTCTTTTCCGACCTTATATTTGGGAGGCAAACAACATTGTAATGATTTTATCGGGATTAGAAGGATTGATTTTATTATTTTTAGCAATCAGGATGGTAGTGAAGTTGCGGCTGATAGGAATTTTCCCAATGTTAGTTAAGAATCACCTGCTTACATTTTCTTTAATATTCAGTTTGTTTTTTGCTTTTTCGGTGGGTATTTCAACTTCAAATTTTGGTAGTTTGGTTCGATACCGAATTCCTGCATTACCGTTTTTTGTGGCATGTTTATTTATCATGCAATACTATTTTGATTTAAGGAACAGAGAAGAAAAGCCTGTCGAAACGGATGAAAAAGATCTGCTACCGGAGGATCCGGATTCCGGGGAAACTACTGAAAAACCGGGTGGTACTGTTTAATTATTTGTCGTTGCTTACAAACCACATCTGAAGCATAATCAAAAGCCAGATCCGGTTGTATAGAAAATCGGCTCCACCAAAAAAATCTTTCTTCAGTTTAGCTACCTCTTCATATTTAACCGCGCCATATTTTTTTATGATATCTTCATTTAAATAATCATCAATGAGGTATTTCAAAGATGTATGAAGCCATTTATTCAGCGGTATTGCAAATCCCTGTTTGGGTCGGTCGAATAACTGTTTTGGGACATACTGATACAACACCTGCTTCAGAATATATTTAAAAATGCCATGTTTGTATTTCAAATCAGGTGAAAGGTTCAATGCAAATTCCACCATTCTGTGATCAAGATAAGGAACACGTGTTTCAATGGAGTACCTCATACTGGCACGATCAACTTTGGTTAGCAGATCGCCTTGAAGGTAATTTTCCAGATCATACAAAGCCTGTTGCTCCATGGCAGAAAGTTTACGCTCCGTTACTGCTATATTTCCGGCATTGTTACGTTCATCCAAAACTCGAAGTACTGAATTAAACATTTCCTTCGAATCTTTTGAGCTTTCACGAAGATACTCCGGTGATAAAAGATTGTCTACTTCATGTTCTGCAAATAAATATTGCTCCTGAGAAAAAATATGACTCATTTTATTGGTGTCATCCTGATAGTTAATCAATCTACCGATTCGCTGATATCGAGACGACATATTGTTAAAAATTCCTGCTGCAGGTTTTCGAATGGCATTAACCAAAGGATTGCTTAGTGTCTTTGCCCATTTATAAGCTCCGTATCCAAAAAATAGTTCATCGCCACCTTCACCGGAAAGGGTCACCGTTACGTATTGCTTTGCAAGTTTCGAAACCAGCATGGTAGGAATTGCCGATGAATCTGCGAAAGGTTCATCATACGTTTCGGTAATACTGTTTATGAGGTTCAAAGCATCTTTGTATGAAACAATAAACTCGTGATGCGATGTGCCTAAATATTTAGCAACTGCTTTGGCATACTCCGATTCGTTATGACTGTTTTCTTCAAAACCTATGGAGAATGTGTTGACCTTAACACTAGAAAGCATAACGGCTTGAGCGGT
>CAUJFJ010000019.1 GCA_963169675.1 Bacteroidota bacterium | reverse complement strand
CGGAAGAACATTAACAGCAGGAAATGCCAACACATTTGTAGGTCAATTCTCAGGATTTGCAACGACCGTAGGAAACAACAACACATTTATAGGTCAGGGAGCCGGCAGTACGAACATCACAGGTTCTGATAACATTGCAATTGGTTTAAATGCGCAGGTAGGAACAGCTTTAATGAATGCCACTGCGATAGGAAACAATGCTGTGGTAGCTTCAAGTAACAGCATGGTACTTGGTGGAACCGGAGTTAGTGCTGTAAATGTTGGTATTGGAACAACAACGCCAACATCTCGTTTTCATCTTGCAGCAAATTCAGGCACGACCATTCCAATGATTGTTCAAAATACTATGAATAACGGACATAGTGGTATTCATTTCAGAAACGACCTGAATGTATCACAAGGTCAGTTTGGATATGGAAATGGTGCTGCTGCTACTTATGGTAACAGAGTATTTGCAGGTAGTGTTACAGCAATACCGTTTGTGCTTACTACCGGTGATGTTGAAAGAGTTCGTATTGATGCAACAGGTAATGTAGGTGTTGGAACTACCAATCCAACTGCCGACCTGGAAGTTAACGGATTTACCAAACTGGGATCAAATGCACCTGCTGTGAAAATGGTAAAATTAACAAGTACAACCAATTCATTCCAGGGTGGGTCAACAAGCATACCTCACGGATTAAGCATAACAAAAATACTATCAGTTTCTGTACTTGTTGAAAAAACTGCGACTAACCTTATTCCTGCCGGTAATACCATTATAGCAGGTGACGAATTCCATTTCCAGGTTACTACATCACAAATATCTGTTACATTAAAATCTGCTAACTCGGCTAACATTCTTAGCAAGCCAATCAGAGTTCTGATTACATATGAAGAATAATTTGATTACAACTGGTTAAAGATTTTCCGGACATCAGGTAACCGTCGTCGGGAAACTTCAACCTGAGATTTGTCTTTCATCAATACAATCCCATCTTGTGACAGCGATTCAACAAAAATGCTATTCACCAGATGGGATTTGTGTATTCTGACAAATCCTTTATCATTCAACAATTCTTCATACTCCTTTAAAGTTTTTGATGCAAGGTGTTTTCGTTCACCACTTAAATAAAACATGGTATAGTTTCGGTCACCTTCGAGTCTGATAATCTCATTGATTTTCAAAAACTGCATTCCCTGATTTCCATGAATAGCAAGTGTAAAATCATCGTTCTTACGGGCTGCCAGATTACTTACTAAATTCTGATATTGAAGATTTGTGGGCGCAACGGAATTTTTTCGTTGCAAAAAGCGTTGAACCGCATTGGTAAGCTCTTCCACATCAATTGGTTTTAATAAATAGTCGAGTGCACTAAAGCGGATTGCCTGAATTGCATATTGGTTAAATGCTGTTGTAAAGACAACATCAAAATTCACTTCTTCCAGTTTGTTCAACAAATCAAAGCCATTCATAAAAGGCATTTGAATATCCAGAAAAACGAGATCAGGTTTCCACTCTTTGATTTTAAAATAGGCATCCATTGCATTATGCACCACTTCAATAGAAGTAATTTCCGGGGCACTTCTTTCGAGTAAAGTCTTCAGAATACTGCAGGCCTTCTGTTCATCATCAACTATGAGCGCTTTAATCATGAATATCTGTTCTTAATTTTCTTTATCATTATATACCGAGCTGTCGAGTGGCAAGGTGACTGTTACTCTGGTGCCGCCGGCATTTCCTTCACTATCAAAAAGATCAGCGACTTCAATCTTAGGCCGGAATCGTGTTTGAAGTCTTACCAGTTCAATTCGTTCCTGTGTGATGCGCATCCCTTTGCTCTGATGATTCGAAACAGAAATGCCACCTGCTTTAATTTCAGAAGCTTTCTTCCTGCCAATACCATTATCTGTTACAGAAAACAACAACTGCTCATCATCAACGAGTTTGAACTCGATAGAAAGTTCACGAATACCTTCTTTATGAAGCAATCCATGCCAGATGGCATTCTCAATAAAGGGCTGAACAATTAATGAAGGAATAAATACTTCTTCAGGATCTATCTCATCAGATACTTCAATAGTATATTTAAAACTCTGTCCGAAACGGAGCGATTCCAGTTCCAGATACAATTTAATAAATGCAAGCTCCTTATCAAGTGGAATGGAATTGAGTTCACTGTTGTCGATTACCATTCTCAACAGTCTTGAAAAATGAATCAAATACTTCTGAGCTTCATCGACCTTCTCTTTTACGATGCACTCCTGAATAGCATTCAAGGAATTAAAAATAAAATGTGGATTCATTTGAGCCCTAAGTGCCATCAACCGGGTTTCAGCCACTTTCTTGCCGATTTCCAGCAACACCCGCTCTCTGTCAGCAGCCTGTTGATCGAGCAATGCCCTGGCAATTTTAGTAGAACAAATAGAGGCAATTGTCGATAACAAGCGTAAATGTTCTTTGGTAAAGAATCGTTTGGAGGAATGCTCTGAATCTATTACACCTATAACTTTCCCTTCAAAAACAATGGGCACCGACAATTCACTTAGGCGCATATCGTCATCAGCAATATACCTGCTGTCTTTAGTGGTGTCACTTACTAATATTGGTTGTCCCGATGAAGCAACGGCTCCAACAATTCCTTTCCCTACAGGAATTTCCAATGGGTGCACGATTTCAAAATCCTTTGGATTTTTAGGTCCGTAAGCAGCTTTCTGAACCAGGACATTTCTTTTTTCATC
>CAUJFJ010000018.1 GCA_963169675.1 Bacteroidota bacterium | reverse complement strand
GATGTACAACAACAACTACGGCATATCGGGATCAAAACAATTTATACTGTACCAAAGAAGAGGCTTCATGTTCCGAAGTAATAACTAAGGATCAACACTCTCTTATCTTAAATTATTCTAAATATATTGGGGATAGTCTTGAGCTTAGTATGGTTATTAATAAACGGGATACTGCATTTATATTTTGTCAGGAGATGGTTCCACCGGAATTTATAGGTGGAGAACAAATGCTATTGAAGTTTTTGATTGATAATGTAAAATACCCTCCCCACAGTCATACTAACAACATAACTGATGTAATATTTGTTGTTTTTATAGTTGAAAGTGGTGGAGAAATATCAAATGTAAGAATCCGAAAAGGGGAACAGATAGATTTGATCATGGAAGTACTCCGGGTTATAAATATAATGCCTGCCTGGAATCCAGGCAAATGTAATGGAGTTCCGGTTAGCATGCAGTTCGAATTACCAATTAGGTTTAAATTAAAATAATAGTATTATTTTGACTACAGATTTATACTTGTGAGAAAAAATTAATTTATTAATACGACTATAGAAACAACCATTAACATATACTGCTACAAATACAAATGTTAAAATTTCGTACCATTGTGATCTGAAAGAATTTCAATCTGCCACGACAATGTCCAAGAACATACTTAAGAACTGCTTATTTGAACTAGTATTGATTTTATTGACATTTCTTGCAACACAAGCTATTAGTAAGGATACCGTTTTAAGAGAGGTTACAATTACCTCAAATCTACGCGAGACAATTTCAATTTCCAAGACTAGTAATGAATTAAATACTGATGAGGACTTTTCTCCGGGATTATTTTTTATTGCAATGCTTGGATTCGGTTTTATGCTTTTAGGAGTAGGCTTTGGAATCGCTTTGACATTCATTGTAGTTTTGGTGATAAGCGGATTGATTTCACTTGGTGTTTTGTCTGCAGCAGTGTTAGTTGGATTGAATAAAAAATCGTACACCGCAGGGTTTAAAACTTTTATGGTATTAGGTTCAGCAGTTGGAGGAATATTCCTGGGTAGTACCGGCTTTTGGGTGCTAAACAAAATCATGAAATGGTGGACTACGGAAATCGCACTACTTTCAGGGTCCTTTGTAGGGTTCATAGCCGGATTGCTTTTTGGCTATACCAGCTGGTATGTTTTGAGGAGATTGACAGCGTACGTTAAGGAGAAACTTAAAACGTAGTAGCGATCAGTAGCAAGTAAACTTATTAACTTTGTGTTGACTATCAATACCAAAAGATGATCAAATCCATAAAAGGAATTCCTTACAAATTTAAAGCGAAAGTCTGGAGATATGATGGACCAAATGGGTGGTATTTTGTTTCCTTACCAAAAAAGATATCGAAAGAAATAAGAACGCTTTTAAAGTCGGAAGAGGAAGGTTGGGGCAGGCTGAAGGCAACTGCAAAAATTGGTGAAACAGAATGGTTGACTGCTATATGGTTTGATACCAAACAAGACACCTATTTGTTGCCCTTGAAGGCCGAAGTGCGAGTAAAAAAAGGATTGGGAACGGATGATTTGGTAGAGGTTTCGATTTGGGTTTGAGGATTTTGGATATTTAAAAATCTGATTTTGTTTGCTGATTTTAAATTGAAATTACTTTAAATTGTTTCCAAAGTATAGGTAATCAATATTTTAAGGCCGCTGCCAATCATTTCAAATAATTGATTACTATTGTGTCCAACCTTAAACAACAAATTATGGAAAATTACACAATCAGACCGGTATTAATTATATCTGCATCACAACCTTCAAGAAACTTCATCACGGGATTTGTTAATTTACCGATAGACCATGGATCGAAAGTCGGAATTCCAACATATTTCCCGGAAGGATCCGGACAAGAAAATGAACCATTGGTTTTGTACCCTGAAGTTCCTGTTAGTGGAGAAATTTATTGGGCTTCAATGCTTCCGTTATTTATATTGGACCAGGAGGAAGAGCATGACTTTTATGTCGAAATGATTGACATGAATGATCGTAAGAAAAAGCCAATTAAGTTATCAGCAAATATGGGACACACAGGAAATGATCCTTTGGTTTTAAACGATCCTGATTATATTTACAAAGCCAGATTGTTTAAAATAGAAGACAACGTTAATGAGGCAGGTAAGCCCAAAGCATTTGCATATGGTTTTTTATTAGATGTTTATGAGGGAGATCAACTTACGGTGGCAGATACAACTGTGCTCATTGATACCAGTAACAGGTCTGGTGATGTCTCAGAAACCAGAATTCATTTATTTGAAAGAGACAGCCAGATGGAAAGCTTAACATTTGCATTTTCAGAAGGTTCAGGTTATGAAAGTTATTTTACCAGCTATGAAGAAGCTCCGGTATATGGACCAGCAGATGGTGTTGACCATAGTGTCAGCAATTAAGTTCAGAGTTTCTCTTTTATTTATTTCCCTTTCTTTTTCAGGAATTGTAGCGGCAACTGATACTACGAAAATAAACAGTTACTTAGTTCAATCCTTGTCATTGATTGGGACAGACGATTCGGCAGCAGAATCCTTATCCAATCAGGCATTATCAGATTCTAAAACGATTGGATATTCAAGCGGGGAAGCAAGTGCTCAGATGCGACTGGGGATCATTCGATTGCATGAAGGTAAAAATCTATCAGCGCTTTCTCATTTTCGTAAAGCTTTTGAAATACGCAATAGCATAAATGATGAAAGAGGCACAGCAAGTGCCTTCAGGGAGATCAGCTATGTATATCGTGCTACTAACAATCTCGATTCTGCGTTCTACTATTGTATCAAGGCAATGACAATTTATGAGAACCTTCATGATAGTCACGAATTGGCAATTAATTACCTGGATCTTGGCACCTTATATCTTGACTATAACAATTCTGCAAAGTCAAAATATTATTTCGACAAAGCCTTGGATCTTTTTGAATCAAAAAGTGACACAACCTTTTTAGGTATGGCATATAATAGCTTAGGATTATATTATTTTGAACAAAATGAAAACCTGCGAGCAATAGCAAATTTTGAGAAAGCGTTACAGTCAAATTTAGCGAATGGACAATTGTATTCAGTTACACAAAACTATTCAAACATAGCAGCATGTTATGTAAATTTGAAACAGTACACAAAAGCAAAGACTTACTATAACAGATCACTTCAATATTATAATGAAAATGGTTTCCAGTACGAAAAGGCTATTGTACTAAATGCAATTGGTCAGTTATTTCAATCTTCCGGGCAGAAGGATTCAGCCATTTTTTATCTTTATTCGGGAATTAATGTCGCAAAAGAAACCGGTGATTTGGATCTTCAGTCAAGGGCTTATGGAACACTTTCTGAGATCTATCAGAAAAGTGGCGAATATGAAAAATCTCTGGAAACGAATCGGCTTTCATCGGCTTTAAATGATTCAATAATTAATACAGAAAAAGTTGAGCAAATTGCTGAAATGCAAGCGTTGTATGAATCGGACAAAAAGGATCGGGAAATACGGTTGTTAAACAATGAAAACGAATTAAAATCATTGGAGAGCAAATCACGACAAGTAAAGTTAAATTTCGCACTTTACTTTTTAGTTATTATTGGCAGTTTTTTAGGATTGGTTTATTATCAAAAGCAAAAACTTGCAAAAGCTAAAGCCAAGAGCGATACATTAGTAGTTGAAAAGGAATTATTAATTAAGGAAATTCACCATAGAGTTAAAAACAACCTCGAAGTGATCAGTAGTTTATTGGAATTGCAGAGTTTTGGAATAAACGATGCTGTTGCAAAAGCTGCTGTTATTGAAGGTAGAAGCAGAGTGCAGTCCATTTCACTTATACATCATAAATTATATGCAACAGATGAATTGGCATCAATTGAATTCAAGCAGTTTTCTGAGGAACTTTTTGAACAGATTTCCAAGGTGTTTACTAAACCAGGGTATGATATACAATTAAATATCAGAACAATTCCACTGCTGCTTTCAGCCGACATTGCTGTACCTATTGGTCTGATCTTAAATGAACTGATCACAAATTCTTTCAAGTATGCTATTCAAGAAGGGAAATTAGCTATTATAACTATTTCACTTCAAGCAACTGAAGTCCCGGCAATGTATAAACTTGTATATAGCGATAATGGTGATGGAATTCCGGAAACATACAATGCAGCAACAGCAACTTCGCTGGGAATTAAAGTAATCAGGTTGTTAACACGCCAAATAGGGGGTAACCTGGAGTTTTACAATAGTAATGGCAGTGTTTTTGAGATACCATTTTATAATAAATGAAATAGTGAGATTGAAGATTGGCTATGAAAGACATAATAAGAATTGGGATAGTAGAAGACGAACTGATTATAGCAGAAAAGCTTAAACATCTTTTAACAGAGATCGGCTACTTGGTTTTTGAACCTGCTATCAATTATAGTGAAGCATTGGAGCTTTTGAAATCCGGGAAGCCCGACCTTATGGTTGTCGATATCAATTTACGCGAAAAAAATGACGGGATTGATTTAGCAAAGGTTATCAATGATAAATATCAAATACCTTTTATTTTTCTAACAGCTAATGGTGATCGTTTAACTGTTGAAAGAGCCAAGAAGGTTTACCCACATGCTTTTTTACTCAAACCGTTTACGAAAGAGGAACTTTATGCTGCTATTGAAATTGCATTTAGTAATTATAAAGTTTCAAGTGGCTCAATTGAAAGTAAAACAGAATCTATTAGCAAAGAATACATTTTTATAAGGGAAAACCACCGATTCATTAAATTGAATTTTTCAGAAATTATTTACGTTGAAAGCCAGGAAAACTATGTGATAATTCACACTTCCGGAAAAAAGAATTTTATAATTCGATCAACCTTCAGTGATTTTATCAAGCAATTACCAGAACAGCTTTTTTTACAAACGCATAGAAGTTTTGTCGTTCACCTGAACTATATAAGCAAATTGGAACCAACAGAGATCTTTGCGGAAGATTATATTATCCCGTTAAGCAACACTTTTAGGGCTAAACTTTATAAAGTATTGGGAATCAAGGACTAAATCCAGATTCTTTGTACTTTGGTTAACAGCTTTTATCGGAATTACCCTGCTGTAAATTAACAAGGATATTTTTTTGATACAGGAACTTGCCTGTAAACACAAATCTTATTTCGTCACGGTTATCTGAAATTTCGTCACACGAAATTCAACTTCAGTCACTTTTATTTGACTGTATTTTTTCCGTTGACCACTTTTGATACCATGAATATCGATTGAAAATAGATATTAACCGGCATACAATCCATATAAAGAATACTTTATTTACTAATTATCTAAATCTAAAACCATGAGTTTTCTATCAACCAAAATTACATTTAATCAGGCAATTGCCTGGGGTGCAGCGAACAGTTTAGGCGAGTCATTTATTCTAAAACTATTTAATTCGAAGAAAGAAGTTTCTATTGTTGAAATTCTAGAAGCTGATGTGCATCCTCATTTTAAAACCTGGCTTTTGCTCCGTCCACAGGTTTTGACTTCCACTGTGTTACATGAAATAGCTCAGCACTTTGCTGAGGAGTTTATTTCTAAAATGAAGAAGGAGAAAGTTTACATGGATTTCCAAGTAGATGAAATGGTTAACGCAAAAAAGCAATGGATCAACGGGGAAATAAGTGTAGGAGCTTTGGAGTTTTACAGATTAAAAGCCGGAGCAGTACTTGACAGAATTTCAGAGTTAAAAGATTCAAAAGCAAGTGCATTGGCTTTTTTAGTAAAATGTTTATTGAATTCAAATGCATTTGATTGCATGAAACATGTTTACATGCAGACCATAGATGCCAGCACTATTATAAAGGAAAGTGTTTCGGGTAAGTATAAAGCGGAATGGACTGACCGGTTAAATTACGTATCCAAAATATTCAAGGTACTTGACAAAGATAAATTGTTTAATGCTGAATTCTTACTTAAGCAACCTCATGAGGCAAAAGTTAATACCAAGGCATTAGAAACTAATCTGAAACTTGTTCCCGTAGGAACTATACTTCCCTATGCGGGGGAGATTAGTGGAACTTGGGAAGATAATGGGTGGATGATTTGTGATGGTCGTTTATTAGACAGAACTTCCTTTGCTCAGCTTTTTGCTGCCATAAATACCAATTTTGGAACTGCTGATAGCACTACATTTAATATTCCGGATCTCCGTGGTTTATTTATTCGTGGAACTTCCGGCAGTTCAGATAAGGACCCTGATAAATTAACACGTTATGCGTTGAATGTGAATGGAAATACAGGGAATAAAGTAGGATCATATCAAAACTATGCCACTGCCAAGCCGAAAAACGATTTTAAGTCAATAATAGCAAATGGAATTTCTGGTACCTGTAATTTCGATAGCGGCTGTCAGGGTTCAGGCGCAAAGAAATCCGGTGATCAAAGTTTTGAAGTTAGTTCAGGAGGGGAATTGGAAAGTTGTCCTGTAAATAGTTATGTGTATTATATAATTAAATATGCTGAATTGAGGTCAGACAAAAAGGAGGTTGATATTCCATTAGGTACAATTATGCCATTTGCAGGTATTACTACTAACGAGGTGGAGCTGAACTGGATTCTTTGCGATGGAAAAATGATTTCAAATCTTGGAGAGTTTAAGAATTTGTTTGATGCAATAGGATTTGCTCATGGAGGAAACAATCCACAAGAGTTTCGTTTACCAGATTACAGAGGATTGTTTTTGCGAGGAATTTCCGAACCAGGCGGTAAAGATCCTGGCAGAGATAAACGGAAGTTTGCCTACCCGGCGGGTGCTGCGGGTTATCAGGGAAACGACAAAGGCAAAGTTGGATCTATCCAAGAGTCTGAAACTGCAATGCCAGTAAAGCCATTTTCAACAACCATTAAAGTACCTACTGACCAGGAAGCCAAAATAATAGAAGGTACCATCAGATCAATTTACAAATACAATTCTGATTCGGTCTTGGTTGAGGTTACCAAATCAGAAGGAGATTTGGAAACCCGGCCTGTTAATGTATCTGTAAACTGGTACATCCGATTTAGATAATTCAATCATTTCATTAATAATAAAATAAATCTAACAAATATGTTAACAACAGACTATTTTCCAATTGGAGGCATTCTGCCTTTTGGAAGTGAAATTGCAAACTCAAAAATGTGGCTACCCTGTGAAGGACAGGAATTGGATAAAAATACTTATCCGGAATTGTTTGATAAAATTGGCCATACGTATGGCGGGAAAGATGACTTGTTCAAAGTTCCTGATTATCGTGGCTATTTTCACAGAGGAGTATCAGGCAAAACTGGAAAGGATCCTGATTCTGCATCAAGGAAGCGTATTCAAAACAATGAATTTTCAGGTATCATAGATGAATTGGTTGGCACAATTCAGGAGTTTGCAACGAAGAGACCTGTGAAAAATTTTCAAGGAAACATACCCCATTTGCCAACAAATAATGTTTCAGTCTCTGGAGAAACTAGCCATGACGGCGCTGCTGCTGATGGTAATTACACCGGTGCAACATGTACATCAGGGGGTGATGCAGAAACCAGACCAATCAATATGAATGTAAATTATTATATCAAAGCCCGAAATTAAAAATTATCGTCATGCATAAATTAGCTCTCAGTTCTCAATCATATTTAAATCCTGTTTCAGTAACTCATCAGGGGAAAGCACTTTACTTTGTTAGCAAGCAAAATGCAGTTACCTCCAAATTTGAGTTTTTTTATAATGTGTTAAGTCCAATGCCAGCTTCAATAAGCGACAGTCTGGATTGGGATGGATTCCAATTAGTGAGTTTTCCATCCGATAACAGTTTAGCTGGATTTAATATGCTGCGAACCAGGGAGAAAATTGAATTTGATGGATTTTTTACTGCTGTTTCGGATCAAAAGTATGTTTACTTGTTCCGAAGTAATTGTAACAGAATTTATGTCAGCAGATTTGTTTTGGTAGAAATTGCAAATCCAAACGTATCAGGAGAGAAGATTAATCAGTTACAACCTGCCTGGGAAGTTCGTTATAAACGAAGTCAGAAACCGGATACACCTGCTAATGACAGCGATACTCAGAGTTTTATTAACATGGATAATCTGCCATTTCAAGAGCCGCAATATATTTTACCCTTAGGTGGAGATTCAGCTTCATTTAATATGAATGATGGGAAATTTACAGTTAATTTAACGCCCACCAATCAGGAGGGTACAATGCGCTGGCAATTTTTTGCTGTCAATGATTCAAGAAAAACGATATGTACTTATTCATTTGATCGAACAAGTGATGGTTGGTTTAGTTTCGATTCAGACCAATACGATGCTTTATTACAAGTGATTAAACCGGATCATGAAATTTCTTTGTACTCAATGACAGGAGCGGTCAAAACCGATTTGAATGTTATCGGTGCTCCTTCATCGGTTGTATATTCCCGCCAGGAGCCTGTAGTCATTGATGGTAGTGGACAGGTAAAAATGCGTAATAGCTACAGGTTGAAATTAATGGTTCAGGTAAATGATTCTGCTTCGAAAAGTTATTTATCAAGCCTTGATTTTGCGGTTGCCTCCAATGGAACACTTGCATGCATTGCTCCGGGTGCAAACGCACTTAATCTTAGTTATGAAGCCGGTAAAATAAAGCCTGTCGATTATTCTTTGGCATTCAATAATGCAAGTGTTGAAATACCTGATGGATTAATTCTCGGCAATAGTTTTGTCCAGCAATTATGGGTTTATCCTGAAGACAAAAGTTTGAGCAAAGGTTATTTGCTAAGTAATTTTAAGGAAGTAAATCCGAATAATTTACCTCCTTCATTATGGATTGAAAATCAAACGAAAGTTGGTTTTGGTTTTGGAACAGGTACTGCATTCCTTTCGGGAAGCACTTTAAATGGTGTGCTGACTTTAAACACCTGGAATAATATTATCGCAGTATTTGACGGTAAAAATTATAGGATATACATTAATGGAGAGCTTGTTCCAGTAAACGATTCTGTCTTCAATGGTAAAACGCCTGCTAAATCGAGCTTGAATACCATTGGCTTGAGTGGTCCGACAAAAAATGAAGAGTATTTTATTGGTATGGTTGATGAAGTTAGGATATGGAATAATGCAAGTTCCCTTTTCGAAGCACTAAATAATCTTTATAAAGATATATCGAAAGTTGATGCAGCAAAAATGGCCTTTCTGGCGGCGTATTGGAGGTTAGATGAGGGAAGTGGTACGAAAGTCAGTAATCTGTCAAAAACAGGAGCTACTTTAGATGGTGACTTGTATGGACCCATTTGGACATCCAATTCAGCACCTTTAATTTCTGATCAGGTAGAGCAAGTTTATATCGATGGTGATACAATGTTAACTTTAAATGTAGGCGTTGTTGACCCAACTGATCAAATTCCGACTTTCTCACATTTTGGAAATATTAAGGCCGGTACTCGCCCATTTTTATTTGATAGCGCTGATGGATTGGTACATTTATATTATGAAGGAGATGATAGTAATTTTTATGTTGCTCATTTCGATTCAGCTGCAACCAGAGCTCAATATTCAATTCCCTGGGAAGCATTAACAAATATACCTGTAAGCAATCAGTCAGGTAATTTGAATTTTATTGCACGGCGACAGGGCGATGTTATGAATCGGGCTGAAATCATTATTACTAAAGAGTCAAATCCTTATTTGTGTTCAGTAAGTATTAATGATAAAAGGGGAACAACAGAATTATTTAAAGGTGTTCCGCTACGAGTGAAGTCTTTAATTGAAGTTGTTTCTGGAAGTGCTTATGATCAACCGGGTCAATTATCTATTTCAGGACAAGAAAGTACATTTTATGACTACACTGGCCAGAGAAATATTGGATATCAAAGTTATGGTGATCCAAAAATGTATAGCCAATTAAATTTTATTTCAAATTTTATCACCAATCCAGTTTTGAATAAAGTTGATACAACTGTTAAAGGTAACGTTGCAGAAGCTATTTTTCATTTCTCTGTTGGATCAGGTTCAAATAATTTTGTTAAGACCTTTAAAAATTTACCAGCAGAGTCGGCACAGTTTGTTAACACCCTTAGAGGTTTAAATCAAAATTATGACTACAATGCTTTGACAAATCAACAAGCATCCGACTCAGGCTCTTATAGTTTGAGTACCAGTATTAGTAATTTATTGGTATTAATCCCTGACAATTCAGTAACCAATGTTAATATTACCATAGCTGATGCAACAGACAAAAGTAATTGGAATTGTGACCTGACTATTTCACTAAAGCAAGGTGTTACCCCAATATCAGCTAACTGGAAAAATATTTCAAGAAAGGAAAGTGATTTTGTTACCGCAATACGTAATAGTGGATCTGGAGCACAACAACAAATTGCTAAAATCATTTATTTACTGGAAAGAAACACGAATGCAACAGTTTTAAACGGGATTGTAACTTCACCTGCTGGCCTATTGTCCGTAAGTAGTTTATTTACAGTATTAAAACAAGGCGAAAACAGTCTGATTCAATCTTTTAATTGTACATTAGGCAAAGTTCAGGGAACAAATGTGAATGGATCTCCTGCTGAGCTGTTAAATGGTTCCCAATTATTTTTCCCTGCATCAACCATTTCAAGTAATAATGGGTTTCCGGAAGTAGTTTCTTTGAATGGATTACCTTCCATTAAAGCAACACAAACTGTTGCCGGGCTAGACGGAGGATGGATAGCTGAATCACCCAGAAAAGCGATACATGTTCCTCTCAATGGTGGGTTGAAAGTTCAGCTGGATGCCAAGTATAAAGCCCCTCTGAATTTAAAGGGAGATTTGACGATTGAAGGGTGGTTGAATGTTGAATCCCAATTTAAGATGGGACAAAAGTTAAAGCCGCTTATGCCAGATTTCCCCCGATTGGTACATGCGAATCCGGTGAATGACCCCGATGGAAGTCGATATATGTTGGGAGTTACCCCTTCTTATGCTTTGCAGTTTTTATCAAAAGCAGTTGTTGAAGCTACTGACGATGGTCAAGCACATGAGTACAAACTTTTTACTGAGGATAAATATACAATTCAATTTTATGTAAAAGCCAATTTAAGTTCGTTTGTTAATCCCAATTTTGTCTATCGAAGAACTGAAAAGGCACTTGTAAGTTCGGATTCCTTATCTATTGTTAATGATGGAACACTAACGTGGAGTTGTGTTGCAGGCGATGGTAGTACGTACTCAAAAGGTTTAGATATTAAATTAGAAAGTGAGAAATGGACATTACTTACTATTACTCGGTCAGGAACCACATTTAAGTTTTTCTTAAATGGGATTGCTGCCGGTGAACTAATAAATGTTGCGGGTTCCGCCTATCAAAGTAACAAGATTGTTCTTGGAGGAAACGATTCTATTGTATGTCTAGAAATGGAAATGAATCAATTTACCATTTGGAAACGAGCCATGGAACAATCTGAAATTGTTTCAAGAAATCTTCAGATGTTACCTGCTGATGCTGAAGGGTTACAGCTATTATGGGCCATGAATACTTATAATAAAAATAAAATAGTTGAGAATACAGCACAGGCAACAAATGCATTCTATGATGTTAGTTTAAAAGGGTTTGCTTTTTGGGACTTTCCCGGCGTTTTTTATCAGGTTTTTGCTGCTTCCCGCGATTTAGCAATGGTAACTGATCGTGCATTGATTCCTGAAAACTCATGGAATCATATTGCTTGTACCTATTCGATGAACTATGGAATTAATACCGGAGGAGCAACTAAAATATTTGCCAATTGTGGAAATAGTCGCTCCTTTGATGTTACAAGCTCTATATCTGTTGAGGCATGGATTTATCAGAGTCAGCTTACACCAGGTATGAAGCAGGTTATTTTCAGTAAGTACGGAAAAAATTCATCTGAACAATCATATGAATTTGGGCTGGATGCATTCAATCACCCTTATTTTGATGTTAGAATTGATGGTCAAACTAGTTTATTAGAGAGAGATCGACATTTTACTATTACCGGTACTTCACCAATTTCTCTAAAGCAAGCGGCCTTTATAGGCATGGCTGCTCAGATCAGAGACAAAAAGGTTGGTGATAAGGTAATGTATTATCTGGAGATGAATTGCGTTGTGAATGGTGTTGCAATGCCATCTTTTGTGAGCAAGGATTTTGAAGAAAGCATTGTATTTTCTTCTTCTTCAACAAATGTAAATATCGGACGAACCAAACCTGATGGTGATATCGCTGATTTCGCTTTTTTTAACGGAACAATTTCCAATCTGGCATTTTGGAATGAAGGACTTTCTGTACAATCGATGATTCAACATTTCCGGACAAGGATTCCACTTAAAGGGCTGCCCGGATTAGTATCCTATTGGACTTTTCAGGAGCAAGTTGGAAGGGTTGCTTTTGATACTCAGAACGACAATAATGCACTTTTGTCTGATTCAAATGCCTGGACCATTTATCCTTTCAGCGCTACTTTAAATATTTTTGTAAATGGTGTTCAGCTTCCTGTACATGAAGTCCCTTTTACAGAACTCGGAGGATATGGTGCAGAACAGGTAAGGTTTGGAAACATGCTCGACAGCAATGGTGCTATTGTAAATACTTTTAAAGGAAAAATAGACGAAATCCGTTTGTGGAATCAAAAACGAACAGCAGAACAAATATCAGATAATATTTATAGCAGTATTACTGGTACGGAAGAAGGATTGAGTGCCTACTGGCAGTTTGATGTTGGCTCCGGAATGGTGGTAGTTGATAAAACGGGTCAGGGAAATGATGCAATTTTTGATGCTGTAATTCCAACAGATTTACCAACATGGGTAGAATCAGATGCACCGGTTAGTGATGAAGCCCCTCCTGTATTGAATGCGCTTGGTGGTGTGATAACTGCTTTTTCCAAAAAAATTCATGGTGGCCCTGCAGTTATGGAATATGCAGACTCTCAGTATGACGCCTATGGAAAGTTATTTAGTGTAATTAAACGGTGCTACATATATTCAAATCAGTCAAATGTATTAGAACAGTTGACAGGTTTCAAAATTGGTGATCTTCAGCAAGTTTATATCGGACAAGTTCAAAGCGAACCGACTGTTTTAGGTTTTATCGAAGGGGCGCCTCCTGTCCCAAGTGAAAATTTAACCCGTCCATTTTATGAAGACCCGATTTCATCTTATCTGGAATATTCAGGAATCTCTTCCGTTTCTTTAACTCAAGATAAAAACATGACAGTAAAGTATTCTGCCGACAGAGAAGATGGAAGACAGATTGCATTCGGAATAAAAGGAGGATTGGAGTTTGAATCTACAGCAAATCAAGTGATTGGAATTGCTCCGGTTCAATCAGTGATTCAGGTAGTTAAAATGGCCGGGTCTGTAGGAATTGCTTTTGAATTATCTAAAAAGGATTCAGATAAAACAGAAAAGGCTGTCAGCTCCAAACTTACTTCTTCCATAGAAAATTCCTTTACTAGTGGAGGTGATTGGGAGGCACCCGGACCCGACGGTAACTATTATTTAAAGTCGCAAGAACGAAGATTTATCCCAGGGAATGATGGTATTGCTTTGGTTAAATCAGCAACAGCTGACCTTTATGCACTCTTCCTTAAAAACAAAGGCACGCTTGTGAGTTTTTCAATTGTTCCTAATCCGGATATTCCTGTAGATATTAATTATATTTATTTCCCGATTAGTCCGGAGTATATAAAAAATGGTTCCCTTGATGGAAGGGTTGGCATGCAGGATGATCCGGATGCCCAAGGAACAAGTTATTTTAAACCCATTGAAGCCTATTCCATTAAAAAGCGAATCGAAGCTGAGAACAACAGACTGGGAGCTTATTTTAGCCAGTTTGAGGTAGCTAAACGAGCTAATGCTAATAATAGCAGCATCTCTGATGTTATAGATGACAATGTGATTTATGATTGGAATGCGGATTCTTTCAAGAAAGATATTGTATCAACTTCAATATGGACGGCGGCAGGTGGATTATATACTGAGAATAATGGAAATGCAAGCATATTGCAGGAAACTTATACAGGTAGTTATAATTTTAACTGGAATCTTGGTGCATACGGCTCCTTTATGTTAGCACTACCGTTTGGCGGCTTTAAAGTTGAAGCCAATGTCATGGGAGGAACAAACTGGACAATTAATGTAGTAAAAGATAAGGAATCGGAAGCACAAATAGGTCTTAATGTCACCACAGCTCCGGAGCGATATCTGAAAAAGTATTTAGGTGAAAATGCAAAAACACCCTTTACATCCAAACCTGAGCCAGGAAAGGTTGATGCATACCGGTTCATGAGTTTTTATCTCGCCCCAGATAAACGAAATGTGGACGATCTTTTTACTAAAGTTATTGATCAGAATTGGCTTAATAATAGCGGTGACTCACAAGCGAAAGCCCTATTGCAAGCTAAAGCAAAACCAAACAATGGTGCATGGCGGGTAATGTACCGCGTAACTTATGTAAGCAGAGTCCCACCAGAATTTCAATCATTTCCTAATGAATCTCAAGCACCACCATTGGCTGAACCATCCAATTTGGAAGGAAACAATCTGTTAATTACAATGATAAAGTCAAAGTTAGGTGTAGGTCCGAAATCACCGGAATTGATTGGAAAAGCAGTAAGAGAAATTATAACTGTTGATATGAAAACCATTATCCCTTGGTGGGCACAATTTCTAAGCGATGCCAGTATCTATAATTCTGAAGAGAATAAAATTCTTACTGCATTAATCTCCGACACCATTGATTATATGGTACAGTATTACGAAACTTTGTAGTACATTCCAAATCACCGTAAGTATGTTTAGCTGAAGGATTCCATGTTAATCCTTCAGCTAAATTTTTTTAGATGAGAATTTGCATTACGTTTGAATTAGCAGGTACATTAACCAGGCTTTAAATTTTTGTAGGAGTTAACAAACATTTTGGAGTTGAAACATAATAACCCTTTCCAAACATCCGGATTTAATTTAAAGATTTGATAAGAAATATTTAAGCTTTTGAAGGTTTTTCTCAAGATATATCTCTTCGGTTTCAAGAAATCTAAGCTGCAGGGCAAGATTTCCTTTTTTTAAAGTATTTTATATATTTGCTTCATGTTTAACCCAAAATCGAAAAACAATGAAAAATGCACTTAATTGGTTTGAAATTCCGGTGAATGATTTTGACCGGGCAAAGAAATTTTATGAAACGTTGTATGGTGGTGAAATTTTTGAAATGCCATTCCCCGGTGGAAGATATGGAATGCTCCCTTCTGATATGCAAAATGGTGTTGGAGGAGGAATTGTTAAAGGAGAAGGATTCGAACCATCTGATAAAGGAACTGTTGTTTACCTCAATGGCGGCGACGATTTAAGTACACCACTGGCAAAGGTTGAGGCTGCAGGTGGCAAAGTGCTTATGCCTAAGACCAGCATTGGTGAAAATGGATTTATGGCGCACTTTCTGGATACCGAAGGCAATCATGTGGCCCTACATTCCATGAAGTGATTAAAATTATTAGAAAAATTTGAATCCGGGAACTAATCAGTTTCTCCCAATAAATTGCTGCGTGAGGTGAGAAAATTCATTTTTCACCTCACGTTATTATTTTACAACTTAACAAAACAATGAAACTAGTAACTCTCGAAACTCCAAGGTTAATTCTTAAAGGATTCAGTCCGGATGACATGAATTACATTTTTAGCACCCTGAATAAGCCGGAAGTTATGCAGCTTTTAGGTCACCGGAATGAGGAAGACTTTTTGAAAGAACAGGAAAAGCAGCAGAAAGGTTACGCAACTTATAACCGGAGTTTCTTACTTTTTCTATTACATGACAAAGAAACAGGAAAAATTGTTGGCCGATGTGGATTACATAACTGGAATCCCGATCATTTCCGGGCAGAAATTGGCTATAATATGATTGAAGAAAATTTCAAAAGAAAGGGCTTTATGAGTGAAGCACTTGAAACTATCATAGCCTATGGGTTTAGTGAATTACATTTAAACCGGATAGAAGCGTTGGTTGCTCCCGGGAATGTTCCATCCATAAGATTGCTGCAAAAGAATAATTTTTTTCAGGAGGCAGTTTTAAAGCAGCATTATCTTCATGAAGGGAAATATGAGGACTCGCTGATGTTTGCTTTGTTGAGGGAAGATTACTTTAATGAGTAGTTAACATTCTACTGATCGAAATATTTAATAAATTACAACGAAGGTACTTTCACGGGTAGTTTTAATGCAAGCTTTTATTAATTTTTGTATTGCTGCTTCGATTAAGAATACTTTTCCTCATATTATTTACTTAGGGAAGTAGATTTGGATGTAATAGTTTCATCTTAGTTATATTTTTTGTAGTGTCATAGAACTGTCAGCAATACAGGTTTGCTTTTCATTCTGAAAACTGTTTCACTCTGTAAATAATATTTTGAATTAACTTTTGGAGCATTTACTCACATTGGTCTATAGTATTTTAGTATGATACATTCTTTCATATCATTGTTCGATTGCAGCATTTACTTTATTGTTGAAACTTTGTATCCGTTAACCCGCGGTAACCGAAAAGCGGAAAAAGAGTAGGTGCAAATTTAAATTCTATTAATATGAAAAAGGTATTATATCTCATTACTTGTTTAGTGGTAATCCATTCTAAACTATTTGCAATAACCACTGTTTTGGAACATTATCAAACAGCAGCACCCGCAGGTTATACAACATCTAACTTTAGTGTTTGCGGTTCGCAATTAAAAGACTTTAAAATGTACTACGAGTATTGTTTGGGAGCGGGATGCGGACCAACAAACTTATGTGTTGGCAATGGAAATTACAGATATCAGGCAACATTATTAAGAAATGGTGTTTCGGTAGCATCTCATACGTTTCAGGCTTCAAGTACTTGGACCTATGATTATTTTACTGGAATTAGTGTGATTCCTGGGACATATCAGATGAAGGTTGTTTTCCAGAAATCCAACCTGGTTTGTTCATGGGTTAATGTTAATACTAATTATTCTAATGCAATAATTGTATCAGCAATACCCGCACCTCCGGTCATTTCAATCTCTGGTGCATCAAGTATTTGTCACACCAATGGCTATACCTACACTGTAAATGGTAACAACACAGGCTCAGGAACATATACTTGGACATCCACTAATTCTAATTTTCGTATTAATGGTGTTTCCTTTCCGTTAACAACAACTTCAAATTCTGCAGTCATTAATTCAACTGTTCCCGGAAATACCACTACAATTAGCGTTACCTTGAATGGGGTTACATCACCTTATTGTGGAACTTTTAATGTACCTACAAAGGCGATTACTTCTGTAAGTACAACATTGAGTATGTATGGCCCAGATTGTATTACCCAAGGTTCATCTGGAAATATGGTTGCAACACCGGCAGGAACTACTGGTTATACTTGGCAAGCTAGTAGCGACAATGTGAACTGGGGACCTAATTTTGCTCAAACTAACAGCAACATTAGTATTTTGTTTCAGACTCCCGGAACGTATTATACAAGAGTTCGACGCAATTTAGCTGGATGTGTTTCGAATTGGGCTTATTGGACAACCTTCTGTATTACCTCAGGAAATGCTTGCCGAACAGTTTTAAATAGTCAAGGGCAAGGAATTCAAGAGTATGATATCTCAGTTTATCCAAATCCGTCTTACAATGATTTTACAATTGAAAATCCAGGTTTCGCTTCCAATTATAATCTTGTGGTATATGATTTACTTGGGAAAGAAGTTGAGAAGATTTCTGATATAAGCTCTTTCGACAGCAAAGTTTTATTTGGAAGCCAGCTTCAAAAAGGAATTTATACAGTTGTGCTGATGAACGAAGGTGAAAGAGCCACTAAGAGAGTTGTTAAACAGTAGATATTGGGGTTATAATTATTGCTCCAGGGTGGAGTTTCTTTTCTGATTTTATTACTTTTTTATCCAGGCGGTATGAGGTTTTACAGTAATGTAATTTACTCTTATCGCCTGGTTGTTTATAAGTGAATATCAGATATTAACAAAAGCATTTTTTCTTTCCTTTCTTAAGCATTTGTTCCAAGCCAGGCTGTTGGGGTGATTTTTTCTTTGCGTAACGAATTCTTATAGGCTTTGTTCTGAACAGTCCACCTTCATTCATGCGCAATTGTTATTGCCTGGGTTCTTGCGTGTATTGTTGCTCATTTTGAAAAAAATCATTTCGAAATAGTACCATCTCATTTTACTACTATTTTGTTTTCCGGTTGGTATGGTACATTTGTTTATTAACTTTTCTTGTATTCCCGTAATTTTATTTTTACCGAGTACTTTTTATAATAGGAAGTTATCAATAAAGAGCAATAAATTGATAAGTTCGAACTTCAGGCTGGAATTTATTTGATAGTACAAATGTACTTTTATGTGACAGGTGTTTTTGATACCATTGTCCTATTGTAGGAGCAGTATTTAACTTGAAACTTTGTATCTGTTAACCCGCGGTAACCGAAAAGCGGTAAAAAGAGTAGGTAGTAATTTAATAATTATCATTATGAAAAGGATATTATATCTCATTGTTTGTTTGGTGATAGTCCAGACTAACCTTTATGCAGCCTTTGCTACACTTGAGCACAATCTACCTTCACCCCCCGGTGGATATTCTTCAGCTAATTTTGCTGTTTGCGGTTCACAGGCAAAGAATTTCAAGATTTATTATGAGTATTGTTCGGGAGCCGGTTGCGGTCCAACAAATTTGTGTGTGGGAAATCCAAACTACAGATTTGAAGTAACACTTTACAAGAATGGTAGCTCACTAGGTACGCATACCTTTCAGGCTTCAGGCGCATGGACTTATGACTATTTTAACGGAGTTGCTGTAACACCCGGTACATATCAGGTAAAAGTTGTATTTAAAAGATCAAACTTAGTATGTTCCTGGGTAAATGTTAGTACGGTCTATTCTAATTCTATTGTTGTCTCTGTAGTGCCTGCTGCCCCTGTCCTTTCAATTACAGGAAATGCAACTCCGTGTAATACCTCAAGCACAACATTTACAGTTAATGGTAACAACACCGGTTCTGGAACATATACATGG
>CAUJFJ010000017.1 GCA_963169675.1 Bacteroidota bacterium | reverse complement strand
GGAGGCATTAGAATTAAGGATTAAGAATTAAGGATTAAGGTTTAGTAAAGAATAAGCATGATTCATGAGTAGTTCGGAGTTTACGGGCTTTGTAATATATTCAGAAGCACCTGCCCTAATACAAATTTCCCGATCGTCGCGCATAGCTTTGGCTGTGACTGCAATAATTGGCAAATGAACAAAAGCATTTATTTTTCTGATTTCCTGCATAGCTTGCAAGCCATCCATATTTGGCATCATTATATCCATTAGGACCAGGTCAATTCCAGGATTTTCCTTCAGGCATTGCAAAGCCTCAAGTCCATCCATAGCAAAAACAACAGTAGCCCCTTCATTTTCGAATAAAGTTGATAACGAATAAATGTTTCGCATATCATCATCAGCAATCAGTACTTTTTTGCCCTGCAGCGAGACCGCATCTTTGTTGCGAGCGGGCGGTAAATTAAATACCGGAATAACTTCTGCGTCCAGAGGCTCACTGACTTGTTGCATAGGTGAGTTTTCTGCGATTGCATATTCGTTCGCATATACCTTTGAAAGTATTTGAGAAACTAAGGATTGGTTAACCGGAGCCGTCGTGTGTAAAATAATTTCAGGTGCTATTTCTGCAGGAACATACTCGGAAACAGAACGTGAAATAATTGCGGCATTTTTAGTTGCATGCATTCCTTTAATCATGTGCACCATGCTGATAAACTCTTTATCTGAAAGTGTCTGATCAATAATTACAAGGGCCACTTCTCGTCCCGAACTAAGATCATCTGGAACAGAGAATGCTGTTACTTTAAAATTCTCAATGGCAAGTAAATTTCTCCATGGCTCTACATTGGCATCATCGGCAGCAAAAATTACTACCTGCCGTGCATTATCCTGGTGAATCGGCTGCGTCTTAATGGAACGGACCACATCCCCAATTACAACCGGGGTTGCATCATCATATTGAGGAAGTAAAATACTGAAAGTTGAACCTTTATTTTCAATACTATCCAAAACTATATCGCCACCCAGCAAAGCAGTCAGTTGCCTGCTGATTGCCAATCCGAGTCCTGTTCCACCATATTTTCTGGTAATTGAAGTATCAGCCTGATTGAAAGCTTCAAAAATCAGCTTTTGTTTTTCTTCAGGAACACCTATACCGGTATCTGTAACAGAGAAACATAAGACAGATTTAGTATTTTGAAGCTTTTCATTTCTGAATGGCACATTTCCAGGAGCTTTGGTAACCTTAAAAGTAACAGTTCCTGATGCAGGCGTAAATTTAAACGCATTCGATAAGAGATTCTTCAACACCTGTTCGATTCTTACCCGATCGGTGTGAATTATATCTTTCAGGGAGCTGTCTATTTCTGTCTTGAATGATATTTGCTTATCGATTGAAACTTCCCTGAAAAGTTGCTCCATATTTCCAACAATTTCAGTCAAAGCAGTTGGTTCCTTAATAAGTTCGAGCTTTCCTGCTTCAATTTTAGAAAGATCTAATATATCATTAATAATAACGAGTAAGTCGCTACCCGATTTATGAATTACCTTTGCGTGTTCAATCTGTTTCGGATTCATATTGCCGGTACGATTTTCACTCAGCAGTTTTGCCAGAATTAGCACACTATTAAGTGGAGTTCGCAACTCATGCGACATATTTGCAAGGAAATCGGATTTATATTTACTGCTTCTCTCCAGCTGATCGGCTTTAAAGGCAAGTGCTTTATGAGCATCTTCAATTGTCATATTTTTTTCTTCCAGCAGCAACGCTTTTGCTTCCAATTCAGCATTTACTTTTTGCATGGTTTCCTGCTGCTTTCTGAGTGCCGACTCCGATTGCTTCAAGCGACCTGATTGAACCATCAGCTCATTATTGATCTGTCGTAACTCATCATCCTGTTGTGCAAGCTCCCTGGTTTTCAACTGCGATTCTTCCAGTAATTTCCGTGTCAGCAAATTTGCCTTCAGGTTCAGAATATTGGATGCAATAGGTTCAGCAACACGTTCAATAAATTCACGCATCTTAACAGTCAGTGGCTGTGCAGATTTTATCTCGACAGCACCTACAACACGACCTGCAGCGAACAATGGCATCACAAACAAATCGCAAACTGCAATTTTTGCAACACCTGTTTCGATTGGCGGAATGGTTTCTTTAACATTTTGCAAATGAATGCGACGGTTAGTAAAAATAACCTGACCAACAACACCTTCTTTAAAATCAATTCTTTTCAGATTCAGTTCCGTGCGTCCGGGTGCAAAAAATGAAACAGGTTCAATGAATACATCCTTTTCATTCTCATCATTCACCAGATAAACAACGCCCTGCTGTGCTTCCACATACATTACCAAATCGCTGATTAATTCATTGGAGACACTTCTGATATCATCAGTATTCCGGTGTAGGATATTCGAAATTTTGGCAAATCCTTCAGAGATCCAGTTTCTGACAGCATCACTTTCTGCTGCATTTTTTAATTTGTTACGCATTTCCAATAATGCGCTTCCAAGTACATCCTTCTCACTCAATGGAGCAAATGAAGCATTAAAATTGGATTTACCAATTTCTCCCGCAAAGGTTGATGTACGTTGCAAACCATCACGTAATTGTGCAAGTGCATTTGTCATTTCTGCAAGTGCATTGTTATCGTAATTCAAATTCACATCCGGAAGTTCCCCTTTACTCATTCGAAGCATAATCTCTTTTACACTCACTAATGGGATGATGATTTTTTTCATCATGTAAATTCCGGCAGCCATCACTGACAAAACAATTAGTACTGCAAGCGAAAAAACTATAACCAGCAAATGATCATTATCCTGAACCATGTGGTCCTGCATAATTTTTGCTTCATCTTTTTTAAGCTTAATAATTGTGCGCAGATTCCCCAGAATTTTATTCGTGCGAGGAATAATTTCACTCTCCAGCTGTTCTTCTGCCAGATATTTCTTCATGGGGTCCTGGTAATCATCGAACTCCACCAGACTCTTCATAATTTTTTCCTGTTCACGAATTACTTCCTCATAATCTTTGAACAACTTATTCATGTGATCAACATTTTCGGAAGATCTCCATCCGGAAGACAATCCCGTTAACCTGCTCTTAAGTTTCGGATAATTGACTTTATTAAACTGAACCAACTGCTCTTTGTCGGTTTCATTATTCGGAAGATAAACCCAGTTTGTAATAAACATGCGGGAACGTGTCACCAGCATATTGAATTCTTCCAGACTCTCTAATGTTGGGTTGGTAAAAGTGGTGATCTCGAATATAGTATTCTTATTGTTTCTGATTTTTGAAGTGCTCAGCAACGCATTGGCAACTGCAATACAAACTACTACGGCAAACACCAGGTAAATCCGTTTGTCGAGTTTAAATGCTCTGTTTTTTAAGAAAACCATATTTCTATCACTGTTAATTAATGGTTAATTCCACACTAGCCGAACAGGTTTGCCTGAATGCAACCATTGAACAAGGCAAGCTTAATGACATTCAATTGATTTTTAATTATTTGCAAATTAAAACCGTAGAAAACACCCTAATTTGGGGAGACTTTTCCGCGTATTTCATTACCCTTGTACGCAGCCTGTTGAAACGGTTACAATACTTTAAAAATAAACAAGTGGCTATGTTTCAATATATTACAATATTTGAAAGGGTATTTGATTTAGAAAGCATTTAAATCATTGATTTTCTGTGAATTGCATCAATTTCACCTTGTGTTTCCTTTCTTTTATTAATTTAGTCGGGCGAATTAAGAGCACCAACACCTATGAGTTCACCAATGAGCCGTTCAGTAGCAGGTTATCACATGTTGATGATCCTTTCTGCAGTGGATGGCAGATTTAATGGAAAAGAAGATAAAATAATACGTCAGTTCATGGAAGAGAATCTGGGACAACTTCCGGATCTTGAGTCAGAAATGGATATAATTTCTGCTATGAAAAGCGAAGACTATGCACTCCATTTCAACACCGCAATGAATGACTTTTACATGGATTCTACTTTAGATCAGCGGAATCACTTTTTGGATATGGCTACCAGACTGGTTGCTGCCGATAAGCAGATTTCGAAAAGAGAGAATCTTTTTTTAAATGAACTCTACAACGCCTGGGAGTACGAGCGGGAAATTTGAGTTAACTCTCTGGTTAATTCTCCATCAGATCCGAATCCAACCTGAAATTCAGCTTTTTAACAGAAATCAAGATTGAATTAAACTTATTGCCCTTATTAGTTGTTTCATGAGACTCAAAATGAGTCACATGAAAACACTTCTACTTTCCCTTGGATTACTGCTTGCTTGTGCAGGTGTGTATGCACAAAATTTTGCAATAGGTTCAACCACTATAACATTTACGGATCCATCCCGCGGGAACCGTGCAATCGAAACAACAGTTTATTATCCGGCCACAGCCGCCGGAAACAATACTCCCGTAGCAGGAACAGGAATAAAGTTTCCGGTAATTTCATTCGGACATGGGTTTGTAATGACAACAGCTGCATACGATAATATATGGTCAGCATTGGTCCCTGAAGGATTTATTGTTGCTCTTCCAAAAACTGAAGGCAGCATACTTCCCGACCATGATGCCTTCGGGCGAGATCTGGCTTTCGTGATCAGTTCATTGCAAACTGCAGGTAATACTTCCGGGAATTTATTTAACGGTAAAGTGTCGGCTACTTCCTGTGTGATGGGTCATTCTATGGGTGGTGGAGCATCTTTTCTTGCAGTACAATACTTACCAACCATCACAGCAATTGCAGGATTAGCACCTGCCGAGACTAATCCTTCAGCATCTGGTGCTGCTGCAGCAATTACAATTCCTGCATTGATTTTTGCAGGTGGGAACGATTGTGTTACTCCGGCTGCACAACATAGTCAGCTCATTTATAATAACACCGGCTCCAGTTGTAAAAGCTACATCAACATTCTGGGTGGTAGCCATTGTCAGTTTGCCAATCAGAATTTCAATTGTTCATTTGGTGAATTAACTTGTAGTCCATCACCAACCATTAGTCGTGCCGTTCAGCAAAGTAAAGTAAACCAATATTTAATTCCCTGGTTAAACTTTCGTTTGAAAGATCAATGTCAGGAATGGTATGCACTGCAAAATCAACTTGGAGCAGATGCAACTGTAAGTTTGTTGCAAGATTGTTTGAATCCGGTTATTTGCGTTTCACCGGGTGGTCGCAGAACAAAATACATCACTAAAAAATCTGCCTTCTTAAAGTGGAATCCTACCAATTGCTATTCAACTTTTGATGTCAGGATCAAGCCGTCTTTATCAACCACATGGACAACGGTAACAGGTTTGACTGCTAACACCTATCAATTAACAGGATTGCTTGCAAACACCTCCTACGACTGGAGTGTGCGAGCAGTTTGTGATGCTGCAAGTGGAAATTTTTCACCATGGGGGACCAAGCAAACATTTACAACCCTGTTGGTAAATCCTTCTAACATATCCTTTCTGAAAGAAGCGGAAACAAACATCAACATTGTACCGAATCCAGGAAATGGCAATTTTGATTTGCAGATATCTTCGGCTATTTCGGGTTCCGCATCTGTTACTTTAAACGATATGCAGGGAAGAGAAATTATCAGCCAGCAAATTTTTGTAAACGAAGGACAAAATTCTGATTCATTTAATATGCAGAATCCGGTGAAAGGAATTTATGTTTTGCGCATTACAGATGGGACAACACTGGTAACCAAAAAGGTTATCATCAACTAGAAATGTACCAGTAAACACTTGACTAATCAGTTGTTTAGGCCTGAAAATTGACAATTGCACATCTATTCTTATCTTAGCGAAGAAAAGATGTATTTGTGAACATTCTGCTGCCCATATTTCAATTCGGATCAGATTCAAAAAATGTCAGAATACTGCTTGCAGTATTCCTGCTTTTGAGTTCCTTTCATGTTGCACCTGCACAAGAGAAAATTCTAAACTTA
This sequence comes from Bacteroidota bacterium, assembly GCA_963169675.1. Classification (GTDB taxonomy): domain Bacteria; phylum Bacteroidota; class Bacteroidia; order AKYH767-A; family OLB10; genus JADKJB01. The sequence goes on along the minus strand of CAUJFJ010000017.1, from coordinate 7,253 downwards.
AAGCATTATTCCGCAGAACAGGGATTATCTGACAATCAGGTAACCAGTATTACAAGGGATCAAAACGGCTTTATGTGGATAGGAACTAAGGACGGATTGAACCGCTATGATGGTCATGAATTTCACGTCTTCAAACATATTATTAATGATACCACTTCCATTTGCGCCAACAGTATTACCGGTTTGGCTGTTGATGCTGATTCCATATTATGGATTGGTACTGCATCAAGTGGATTAGCTTCCTATGATTTCAGGAATGGAAGATTTAAATCATTCAATAAAACCAGATCCGGGTTTCCTTCCAATGCTATTAACACTATTGCATTCGACAAATTCAGAAACAGATTGTGGATCGGATTCAATAATGGCGGATTGGGATATTTGTCGATGGAAGATCACAAATATAATACAGTTGATTCCTCCCGTTCCTGCTATGCTTTGCTGCCTACCAGAAATGATATCTATGCAGGCACCATTGCCAGATCAATTTATACGATAATCAGGAAAACACAACCTGATTCTGTAAGATTTTACAGTGCATCAACCATAAACAGCATCTATATTGCGAAGGATTCTTCCGTATGGGTTGGAGCCTGGAATAATGCTCTTCATCGGTTAGATCTGGAATTGAACTACAAACAGCCTTACTTTTTCGACAAATCGGTGAAGCTGGATAATTCAGGCGATGAAATTTATGCTATAAATGAAGATCCGTCAGGCACACTCTGGATAGGCACTAAACTGGCAGGACTTATCCTTTTTGATCGGAATAAAAATTCATTCAAAGAAAATTTCCGGTTTTCAATACCAGTAACATCGAGGGTTAATGCAATTTTCAAAGATGACTTTAACCGAATGTGGATTGCAACTATGTCGGGATTATATTTATACGATCCTACACAAAATCAATTCGATATTACCTACCTGCCGGTTCCAAAAAATACGATCTCCTGTCATATACATGGCAAATGCACCACCCCGGGAGGCATCGAGATTGTGGCTGGCGATTGCGGACTTTTTTATAAGGATAAAAACAGTTCCAGTTTCACTCATAAAGAATTTATATATGAAAACTCTCCCCTGCAGTTAACTGAAATATTTCAGACTTCTGAAAATAAAATTTTTGTGGGCACTAACAAAACACTTTTTGAACTGGATACTTTGAACATGTCGTTGCAAAAAATGAACAGACTGGTTAGTTATGAGACATTCAGTTTCTTTTCCATTTATGCATCCACCATTAACAGTATTGCAGAGTTCAGAAGCTCTGAAAAGCCCTACTTAATTGCATCCATTTATGGCCACATACTGGCGATAGTTGATCCGGATAAAAAAGATGTTGGATTACCATTTAAACTTCAGTCATTAAAGCGGAGTGATTATCTCGATAACCTGGTTCGTAAAATTTACATTGATTCCAAAAACAGAATCTGGTTGTGTGGTGTCACCAAAGGCATTCAACAATTAATTCCTAAAGATCCCCACACTGAAGATTCATTGAGTATCCAAAGTTTGGTACCGGAATTAAAAAGCTGGGTGACTTATACAGACAACAAACTAACTACTCCTGTTAATAATATTTTCGACATGCTTGAAAACAGGGATGGTACTTTTTGGGTTACTTCTCAGGGATCAGGATTAATGAAATTTAACCCCGAATCAACCAGTGGACATTTTACCATTATACCTGGAAACTATCAATCATTACAAGGTATAAATAGAGACAACAATGGCAATTTATGGATAATAACTGCATCCGGAATTTTACAATATGATCCGGATAAAAATCGCTACAAGCGATATGATCGGAGTCATGGTATTCCTAATGGTGTATCAGGTCACTTTTTTGAAAATGATAACCGGAGTTTATCTGCAGGCTTCAATAGTGGATATATCGTTTTCAATCCCGATTCAATGCTTGCCAATTTTGAAAAGCCTAAAGTTCATATTACCAGGTTATGGGTCATGGATCAATCATCCGACTCTTTACTAAGCAAGGAACTTATTCTTCCGGCGAATAAAAATTTCGTTAAATTATATCTTTCAGCAAACTGCTTCTCCTTCAATGATCAAACAACATTTCAGTACCAGTTGGAAGGCATAGATGATGAATGGCGAAATAATGCTTCGAACCCTTTGGTCACCTATACCAGTCTGCCTCCGGGATCTTATAATTTCAAATTCAAAGCAACAAACAGCGATGGGATAGAAAGCGAAATAGCATACTATCAAATTACTGTAGTTCCTCCTTTTTATAAAACATGGTATTTCTATTCGCTACTAATACTTATTACAGGTCTCTCCATTTTTGGGTTGTATAAATATCGAATCCGACAGATATTGAAATTACAGGAGGTCCGGAATAAGATTGCAAGAGATCTGCATGATGATATCGGATCTACCTTAGGAAGTATTCATTTGTACAGCCAGGTGGCCCATTCCAAACTAAAGGGTCAATCAAATGATGATGTAACAAACATATTAGAGAAAATTGCTTCCGGATCGCGGGAGATAATCGACAAAACGAGCGATACAGTTTGGGCGGTTAAACCGGAAAATGATGCATTAAGTGATTTATATTACAGGATGGAAAGCTATGCAGCTTCTGTCCTGGGTGTGGCCGGGATTTCCTTTACCATAACCTGTCCTGATCACCTTTTAAACATGCATCTTAAAATGGATCATCGGAAAAATTTGTTTCTGATTTTTAAAGAATCGCTGCATAACACCATAAAATATGCTGAATGTTCGGAAGTTCACATTGCCTTTTCCAGAAAAGACAATCACTTGCAAATGAAATTTACCGATAACGGAAAAGGAATAGCTGTTACAGAAAACAGAGTTTACAACGGAAATGGAATACAAAATATGCGTAAAAGGGCCGAAGAAATTGGAGGTGTATTTGCGATACAAACCAGTGATTCACAGGGAACAACAATTACAATTACGCTGTAGCAGAATTTAACCAATACTGGTGATTGTAAAGAATAGAGGTGGTGATTAATATTGCTTAAAATTGAATCATGAAAACCCAAAAGCTTCGTGTAATAATATTCGATGATAATAAGAATGTTAGGGAATCAGTTAAGTTATTACTTTCCACTACTGAAACCATGGAAATAGTGGATTCATTTGAAAACTACGAAAATTTGCTGAAAGATATTGCATCTACCAAGCCAGATGTAGTCATCATGGATATTGATATGCCGGGTGTAAACGGCATCGAGGGAGTCACGAAACTCCGTGTGAAGTATCCTGAATTACCAGTGCTTATGCTTACAGGTTTCGAAGACGATGAAAAGGTTTTCAACTCCATTTGCGCGGGTGCCAATGGCTATGTTTTAAAAAACGCCAGTATGGAATCGCTTATATCACAGATCGAAGAAGTACACCAGGGAGGGGCACCCATGACTCCGGTAATCGCACGAAAAGTATTGAATAAATTTTCTAAAATACATCCTCCATCAAAGCCCGTATCAGAAGATGATGTTTTACAATTGAGCAGCAGAGAATATGATGTTTTGAATTTATTGGTAAAGGGGAAATCCTATAAAATGATCGCATCAGAACTAAACGTCAGCTACGAAACAGTCCATTCGCACATTAAAAAGCTTTACCAAAAGCTACAAGTAAATTCGGTTGGAGAAGCTGTATCCAAAACACTGACTAAAAATATTCTTGGGAAAATTATGATGTTGGCAGCTACGCTATTTATTCCTGGGTGAAAACTATTTATCCAACAAAACTTTTAATTTGTCTTAACAAGTTTTCCAATCACAACTTTACCGGACTCATCTACCATTTTATAAAAGTAAATTCCTTTGGTAAGATGATTTGTTTCAATTACAGCATTTCCTTCATAAACCTGATTGACTATTGCTTTTCCGGAAACATCAGAAATTACAAAAGTAAAAGGTGATGATTTAGCGGTTCGAAGAGAAATAAAATCATTGAAAGGATTTGGAGAAATTTTGAAATCGTTTACTGATACCTCATCGGTAAATCCAACAGTAGCATTGCAGGTGTAATTCAACTTAGAGGAATCAGCAGAAACACAAATCATATCTATAAAATTATAAGCGAAGTGATATCCTCCTGCGGTTGAGCAATCTGACACATTGATGTCGGCATCAGTATAAAAATTACCAATAAATAAGAATGAATATGCCGAATCTGCAACAAAGCTTCCTTTAATTGTTGCCCAATCATTTTTATCACGGAAAGTTGAATCGGTGGAAAAGTGGGAGAAATTATCGACTACTGAAGTTGATGGTAAAAAAGTGTTTGAGAATTTGAATCCAAATTTATTTACGACGCAATCGGCAATGGAGGTATCAGGTCTGATAATACAGGCAGAAACGTAATATCTCGTCCCTGGGATCAGAGGTTGCTTAAGTTCAGTACCTATAATTTCTCTGAAATCTGGAGTAGTACTCACATACGAAACCAAACCAACATATCCATTTCCATCAGCCGGAATAGTACTCCCAAAATAATTTACCGGTACATCTATGTCTGCATTGTCGGTGCAGGAATTAAAATAGTCGGGAGTCTGATTAACCGTGAACCAACCATCTGTACGCCATAGCTGATGTTCATTGGTTGGACAACTTACTGTATCTTCAAAACTGGGATTACTAACCAGGTTTTGTGTAACTCCAATAAAAGGAAGTAACACAGCTACAAACAAACAAATAATGAAATATTTGAACCTGATGAATAGCATGATAGACTTGTGGTTAGTTGTCTGGACTAGTACTAAAGTAAAAGATTAGATCCAGACTACCAAATCAATGCAATCTCAATTCACAAACTATTCATTATCAGTAACTTACAAATGTTAATGTAGCGTTAAAACCGACCAATTCCTTGAAAAAGCAGAATTGGCTTAATTTATCATCTTCAAAATCAAAGCTTAATAAACTTAGCATTAAACTGCTGTTTTTCCGATATCACATTCACAAAATAAATCCCCTGCGACAAATCGGCTATCGGAATTTTTCTATTGTTCCCGTCTATTTTAAATTTAACTACGGCATCGCCGGTGATGTTAAAAATTGTTACTTGAGAAGAATTCTCAGCTTCATCAAGTGATAGCTCAATGTAGTCAGTGGCTGGATTGGGATTTACATTCAGGAGATGAATATCAGGATTACCATTTACATCCTCTACATCTAATGTCATACAAGGGCTGCTAAATGCAAAATTTTCAGGAATGAATGCCTGAATTGTGTCATAGCTATTTATTAGGTAAGGCACATTTGTAAAGCTCCGAATAGTATCCGTTAATGTAAAAGGAATTGTAGTCACAGGAATAATGTTGTAATTACACAAAAGGTTATCAAATTCAACTTTTTCATGAATCGCTTTTCTTGAGTTCCCGTACATCTGAATTCTGGAGATCAAAAAAGTTCCGGCTGAATTTTCGACAGGGGTGCTTCTTATCCAATGTGTAGGCGTAGGCAATACTCCTTCCATAGCGATTATACTATCCAAATCAAGATCCGCTTTAAGAATCAAAGTTGAAAAAGGCCCCGGAATTAAATTTCTATATTGTCCGGAAATCAACAGCATACTATCTGAAGATAAACCAATGCTTTCCGTTCTGATTGAATTTAAACCCTGGAATTCCTTACTGAAAATAATATTTCCCGAAAGGTCCGTTTTTACAATTGCAGATATTGTAGCAGTGGGTGTTGGGCGATTAGAAATAAAATAAAAACTACTGTCAACCTGCACGAAGTCACTTATGCTCACACCGGCATATTCTCTGGTCCACACCAAATTACCTGAAGTATCTAAAAAATTAATAATAGAATTCCTGGGGCTAGTTCCAATATCAACCAATCCTGTTGCAAGATAACCAGCTAACTGATTATTTACTCTAACTTGTTTTATTGTTGGATCATTCCTCAAATATTTTCCTGGAATAGAATTGTCGAGACGGGTAATAAAATGGATGTTTAGTGCAGTATCGAGTTTAAAAGCAAAATGCTCATAACAACAAGCGCCATTTGATCCATTGTAGATATAATAGGTACCATGAAGCAACAATTCATTGGTGACACTATCAACATCGCCAAAATCAAAATTATGTCCTATAGTTCCAAACAAATTGAAGGGTGTATATTTTGCCTTTTGAAAATTGCCAAATTTATCGGCCTTAATGATCGTTGGAAAAATATATGATCCAAACATACCATCAACAATATTACTCATAAAATAAAAGCCACTGTCATATGTTGCAATTATTTCTGATGGGAAAAGATCTACCGGATTAGTCATTGGCAAGCTTTTGCTCCATTCAATAGTACCTGCATAATCCGTTTTAATAATATAATACCCAGCAAAATATAATCCTGTTAAAAAATAACCTCCATCGACACAAGGCACTATTTTGTCGGCCCAGGAAAATTCAATTGTACTTCCCACTGAATTGTCAATCCTCATGTCGAAACTCGATTGAGCATTTAGATTGATATTGGAAATATTCAAACATGCGATAAGCAAAAATATTTTCAGAAACTTGCCGAATTCAGGAAAGGTTGTTTTCATTAGCTTATTTTAAAAAGATAAATATAAACAAATTTTAGAAAATTCAAACCATTTAACATTTGACAAAAGCAGAGGGCAATGAATTGCATTCCCAAACAACTATCAACTTCTCAAAATCTTTTCCATGGTTTTGCCTTTAGCCAGTTCATCAATCAGCTTATCGAGGTATCTGACTTTCTGCACCAGCTTATCATCAATTTCTTCAACGCGATAGCCACAAATTACACCGGTTATTTTAGTAGCATTTGGGTTTAGTTGGGGCGCTTCAGCAAAAAAGGTTTCAAAATTGGTTTTCTTATCGATTTGTTTTTGCAGCGATTTTTTGTTGTATCCCGTAAGCCAGAAAATAATAGCATCAACTTCCTCTTTGGTCCGTCCCTTTTTCTCAGCCTTTTGAATATACATCGGGTATACTCCGGCAAAAGACATTTGGTAGATTCTTGAATTGTCCATGATTGCTAAATTCTTCAAATGTAAAATTAACAACTTCAAGCCAAAATGGGAAGCGAAGCGAACCAGTCAAAAATGGAGCGAAGCGAACCAGTCAAACACAGGGAGCAAAGCGAACCAGTCAAACACAGGGAGCAAAGCGACCAACTTAACAGGGAGCAGAGCGACCAACTTAACAGGGAGCAAAGCGACCAACTTAACAGGGAGCAGAGCGACCAACTTAACAGGGAGCAGAGCGACCAACTTAA
>CAUJFJ010000016.1 GCA_963169675.1 Bacteroidota bacterium | reverse complement strand
AACAGCTTAAAATCGAACTCCTCATTTAGGGGAGTTATTTTTTTACGGGGCATTTAAAAAGGAGTAAGTACCGGGTTAATTAGCCTTATTAATTACAATTTCATAGAGAAGTAATAAGCTGGTGACAATTCCCACCAAAGGTGTAATTTCTGCCAACACTCCTCTGGATACTCTCTTCACTGGTTCTACATAAATAATATCATTGGCCTGAAGCAACAAATTACTTTGTTTCATGCCTTCAACTGTTGAAAGATCAATGAGGTGAACCTGAGGATTTCTTGAATCACCACGAATGAGTTTAATAATATTTGCCTGGCCGGTTTCGGTGATACCACCAGCTAAAGCCAAGGCTTCAATTAACGTTGTATTTTCATTCTCCAGCAAAACAACCTTTCCGGCTCCACCGGTACCGGGGAATACCATCACACGACGGTTAACCACATTCAGCATCACAAATGGCTTGTTGTAGTACACTGCATATTTATCTTCTAACAGCCTTTCAGCTTCACGAACCGTTAAATCCACAACTTTCACTTTTCCAATAATAGGAAGCTTAACAAAACCTTCCACATCCACAGGAAAACGGGTTGAGTTATTGGAGTTGAAATTCTGACTACCACCACCTCCGGTTGCTGTCATAGTTGTTACTCCGGTAGTTAAATCGACCAGCTTAAAACCATCATTGGTAAACACACTGAAACCAACAATATCATTGGTTGCAATGCGGTATTCAATGTTTCCGATGGTCTGATCTACTTTGTATGGATAATCACTTCCGGTCTTGAACATGATGCTCGGATTGATATTACACGAGAAGAATGGAGCTAACAGAATGACAAACAGTAATTTACGCATATTTTAGGATTTATTTTAACTTTTACAAAAATAATGAAATTTCCTCCACCGGAAACACTTTAGTCAATTGATTTACACAACCTTCTTTTCGGATAACAATTTCGTGTACAATTTACGCATGTCTCCCACAAGTCGTTCATAGTGAAAGCGTTGACGAACGTGTTCCCAGCCAAGAGCACTCATGCTTGCCCTAAGTGCCTTATCTTCAACCAATTTCAGTAAGTTTTGAGTGAATCCTTCCAGATCCTGAGAAGGTGAAAGTAAAGCCGTTTTTCCGGGGATTACCACATTTCCAATACCTCCAACTTCAGTAGTAACAATTGGTTTTCCGGCAGCCTGAGCTTCGATAAGACTCACTGGTGTGCCCTCATTCAGCGATGTCATTGCAACAATATCACATCCGGCGAGAGGGCGATCGACATCAAAAATCCAGGATGTAAAAACCAGGTCTTCCGAAGTCAATCCCAGCGATTCAGCAATTTGTTCCATTTTCGAACGATCATCACCATCACCAATAATGAACCCCTTAACCTTTCCCTTGTATGCGGCCTTAACCGCTGCAAATCCCCGAATGAACAATTCGTGATTCTTCACCGGTACAATGCGTCCAACAATAGCTATGGCAACCGTGTCGTCATTAATTTTATATTCAGTTCTGAATGCAGCACGTTTTGCTAACTGGTCGGTCTGGAACCTGGTAAGATCAAAGCCTAATGGAATGACTACTGTTTGGGTCGGTTTGCAGACCTTATGTTCAGCACACAGCTCCTCTTTCTGAATATCACTTATGGCAATAATTGCCGTGCTTTTTTTACTAAGGTAGCGTTCAACAGATTTAAATACGGCCGTTTTCAAAGGATTAAAATATGAGTGAAAAACATGACCATGAAAAGTATGTAATATTACCGGCACACCGGAATTGGCTGCTGCTAATCTTCCTAAAGTGCCTGCTTTTGCAGCATGCGTATGAACTATATCGGGTTTAAATTCAGCTATAAGCTTTTTAATTTTCTGATAGGCGATCCGGTCATTCGTAAAATTTATTTCACGTCTCATTTCAGGAATGTAAACCGGTTGGAGCCCCATATCGGTTACAATGAATTCAGAACTCTCTTCGTCATCTTCTTTGATGCCGGCAACCAACATGGTTTCAAATTCAGGAGCCAGAAATTTCGACAGATAAGCAGCATTATAGGTTGGTCCACCCAAATTCAGTCTGTTAATTATTCTTAATACTTTCGGCATTTTCAGAAAATTAGGAATCCATATATTTTTTCCACCAATATTGAAAAACTATCAATCCCCAGATTCGGGCTTCAATTTCGCCGGGATTAGCAGAAAAAAGTCTGGATTTAAGGTTTCGAATTTCTTCTGTGTTAAACAATCCTTGCCTGTCGATGAATTCATCACTCAGCAAATCATCAGTGATCATACTTTTCAATCCGGTTCTGAACCACTTCAGCAGCGGTACTTCAAAACCATGCTTGGGTCGTGTGAAAAGCGCTTCAGGTAATTGAGAGCGATAAGTTTCTCTCAATATTTTCTTTGAATTAGATGCATCCATTTTAAACGAATCCGGCAGAGTAAAAGCAAAATTTACCAGTTCATAATCGAGGAAAGGAACACGTACTTCGAGACTGTTTGCCATCGACATCATATCCACTTTAACCAACATATCATTAGGAAGCACAAAGTGCATATCCATGTACAATACATCGTTAAGTTTTTCTCCGGTTCCAATAGGTTGTAACAATTGTTTTTTACGTCTGAAGTAATCGCTGTTGGAGTAGGTAAAGTCCAGCATTTTATCTATTTCTGTTTCTCCGATAAATGCACACCAGCGCCAGTAGCGATCGGAGGGACTCAAACGGGAGCCGGTAGCGTACCTATGCAGTTGTCTGATTTTATTTGCCAGCGGTGAATTTCTTGCGCCGCTAAACGGACTCAGCAGGGGAGAAGCAATTTTTACAGATTGCGTAAACAGTGGTTTGTTCCTTACCATCCATTCAGCACGATGTTTATTATAGCCGGCAAACATTTCATCGGCACCATCTCCTGAAAGAGCAACGGTAACATGTTTGCGGGTATGTTGACTAAGAATGTTTACTGCCAAAGCCGACGAATCTGCAAAGGGTTCATCCAGATAATCCAATACATTAAACAGGTTTCCGTACAAATCATCATTGCTTAATTCGAAAACAGTGTGATTGGTTTTGTACTTATCGGCAACCATTTTTGCATAGACAGTCTCATCATACATGGGTTCGTCTTTATAACCAATCGAAAAAGTATTCAGATGAGGAGTATATTGGGATGCTATAGCCACAATTACAGAAGAGTCGATGCCACCACTTAAAAATGCACCTAAAGGTACATCAGCAACCAATCGGCGTTCTACAGACTGAGCTAGTAATTGCTGCAATTTTGATTGTGCATCCTCATAAGAACCGCTAAAAATTTGTGATCCCGGTTTTGGTATTTGGTAATAGCAAGTTTCGGTACAGTTTTTTCTGCCTTTGGCAGGATGGAAATGAAGATAGTGACCCGGTTTCAATTTCGAAACATTTTCAAAAACCGATGCCGGTCCGGGAATGTAATTCAACTGAAAATAATTCAGAAGAGAAATCCGATCTAAATTTCTCGGAATTCCCACCGCCATCAATGCTTTCAATTCACTGGCAAAAACCAGTTTATCATCATCAATATAATAAACTAATGGTTTGATGCCCATTCGATCGCGGGCAACAAATACGGAATCATCTTTTTTATCGTGAATTGCGAGTGCAAAAAATCCGTTCACATGTCTTAGACAGTCCGGACCTTCCTTCATGTAAAGTCTCAGTAACACCTCTGTATCACTGTGTGTTTCAAACTTTTCTCCGGAATGGATCAACCGCTCGCGATGCTCTTTATAATTGAAAAACTCCCCATTAAAAACAATGGTAAACCGACCTTCGCTATCAGACATTGGTTGATTGGCTGCATCAGAAGTATCGATTACTGATAACCTCCGGTGTGCAAAGGCAATATTGCCGGATCTGTAAAATCCTTCAGCATCAGGACCCCGTAACGCAAGACAAGAACTTGCCAGATTTATTTTTTCGAGCCAGGGTGCACCAGACTCATTGAAGGAAACAATTCCGGCTATTCCACACATGTAAGCTCCTTTTCTAGTAACACAAAATTGGTTTTATAGGGAAAAGCCATAAAAATCAGCTGTTCACATTGGTCATGAAATACTTTGCCAGGGCAGCATGATATTCAGTTGGAGTAAGTACACCCTTTCTGATTTCAGGTGGCTGACTTCCATCCATCATGATGATCCCTGTTTTTTCTTTAAAATAAGTTCTGGAAATCACCATTCTGGAATTTCCCCTGTTGTTTACAACGATGTGATTGACCACACAGTACGTGGCCTTTAAATTCCCCTGGTTGTTAATAGAATCTATAACTGAAGCTGCTGTTTCTTTGAATTGAGTAATAGCGGCCTGTTCTGCCGGATCTTTAATTTGTTCATCGGTGCCGAAAAACAGCACATACTTACCTGACACGAAAATGGAATCTCCTATAAGAGTTCCGGAAGGCGGAAACGAATCAACTGTAGCATCGGGTGCAGTTACATTTGCATCTGCTTCAGAAGTTCCTTTTTCAGGTGTTGAATTGCAGGCAACCAAACCCGCAAAGGAAAGTCCGGTAAGAAGTAGAATCAGATTTTTCTTCATTTTAAAAATAGTAATTATCCGACTCAAAAATACGAATAAAAAGCAAAAGCCCTCACTTTTGTGAAGGCTTTGCGATAACTTGTGGTTGAATAAGGTTATTTTTTTACGGGACAGGAGTTTAGGCCTACCAAAGGATACAGCGGGCAGAAAGAAACCACACTGGTTAGCGCAAAAACTGCTGCAAAAACCAATAGAACGATTCCGAATGTTCCGGTAACGGTTCCTGTAAAATAAAGGATTGCAAATACTGCTGCCAAAATCAGTCGAATGATACGATCGGCAGTTCCCATGTTCTTTTTCATAATGTTATTTTTTAAAATTGATTAAGTTTTCTTTTCAGGCAATTTCAGAGAGCTATTTGATGGCTTGTTGACCTTATTCCCTGTTTTGCATGATGTAAAATTACATGTGGGCTTAACCAAATTCCGGTGACAGGAGTCACCAAGGCTCATTTTATTTCAATACCCTTCTTGGTTTGGATGATTGAACCATTTTTTTCCAGTTTTTTCAGAATTCTGGATATCACCTCTCTGGCAGTACCTAAATCAGAGGCTATTTGACGGTGGCGTAAATCAATTACACCATCTGAAAATTTCGACTTTTGGTCTTTAAGATAATCCAGCAATCTACCTTCCAGATTGTTAAAAACAAGTTGTTGTAAAGTTTCAACCAAATCAGAGTAGCGTTTGTGAAACTCACTGTAAAACATCATATTAAACTCCGGAAATTCATTCAACCATTCTTGCACCCGCTGCACAGGGAGCAGTAAAATTTCTGAATCCTCATCGGTTATTGCATTAATTCGGGCATTTTCGTTTCGCAGACTGATGGCTAATGACATGATACAACTTTCCGCAGCATGTATGTGGTACAGCAAAAGTTCCCGGGCATCATGAGATGCAAAAACCCTTACTGAACCGGTCAAAATGAAAGGGATCTGTCGAATTTGCTGACCCTCAGTCACCAGTTGTGTGCCTTCCGGTACTGTGACAATAGATCCATTTGCACTGATAGCATCTAAAAGTGCCGGATTACGGAACGGTAAACGAGATAACATATTAATTTCCATAGCGTTTCGCAATTTTCTAACAATCTAAATGTGTTCTTCAGAAATAAAGGAGTGCTCAAAATAATACTAATTTTGCAACTTTAAGCAGAATTACTCACTTATGATTCAATCATTTTCAGCAATTATGAAATCATCTCATTTACTGTCAAACTGTTGCATGATGATCTTGGTGTGTGTGTTGCTGACTAAACCTGTTTCAGGCCAAAGCAGCTATTTTCAACAAGATGTTAATTATCTCATCAACGTTTCTCTGAATGATGAAAAACATGAACTAAACGGCAGTATTTCAATTGACTATAAAAACAATTCTAAAGACACACTGCGTGAAATAAAAATGCATTTGTGGCCAAATGCTTATAAAGACAGAAACACGGCTTTAGCGCAACAGCTTACCGATAACAGACGTACTGGATTGTATTTTTCTGAAGCAAAAAACCGGGGCTATATTGATTCCACCGATTTCAAAATTGATGGTCAGAAAGTCAGCGTTGCTTATCATCCGGAATACTTTGATATTATTTCTTTAAAATTGAAAGAACCATTGTTGCCTGGTGCTTCTATTAACATTAGTTCACCATTTCGTGTTAAGATTCCATCGGGGCGATTTTCAAGGTTAGGGCACATTGGTGAGTCGTACCAAATTGTTCAATGGTATCCCAAACCGGCTGTGTACGACAAAAACGGCTGGAATGAAATGCCCTATCTTGATCAGGGAGAATTTTATAGTGAGTATGGCACTTTTGAAGTCACTATAACCTTACCGGATAACTATGTAGTTGCTGCCACAGGAAACCTGATGACTCCGGCCGAAACATCGTGGCTGGCACAACTTGCTGCTCAAACTAAATCTAAAACCACTTTTGACAGCGACAATACTTTTCCGGAATCATCTTCTAAACTAAAAACCATAACTTACAAGCAAAGCAGGGTACACGATTTTGCCTGGTTTGCTGATAAACGCTTTCATGTATTAAAAGGGGAGACCAAACTTGCAGGTTCAGGAAAAACAATTGCCACATGGGCATTCTTCACCAATTCTGAGCCACAATTATGGATGAAAAGTCTCGATTACATTCGGGATGGCCTCCAGTATTATTCTGCACGCATAGGTGATTATCCCCATGCCTCGTATACTGCCATTGATGGAACTTCATCTGCCGGAGAAGGCATGGAATACCCGATGATCACCATAATCGGAGAATCGGGTGATGATTTTACACTTGAAGATGTAATTGTTCATGAAGTAGGCCACAGTTGGTTTTTTGATGTTCTGGGATTTAATGAACGAAAAGAAGGCTGGCTTGATGAGGGCATTAATTCTTATTTTGAGCTTGCTTACATCCGAAATAAATATCCCGCTGAAGCGGAAAAGGGGAAACACGATCTCGGAGACATGGGATTTATCGGAAACCTTACCGGGATCAACGATTTAACAATGAGAGAAGCCTTCAGTTGGATGTCGCTGCGTCAGACTTTGATCAATGAAGATCAGCCAATAAATACCAGCAGTGAAAATTTCACCCGTCGCAATTCGGGATCAATCATGTACCGAAGAACAGCATTGGCATTTGAGTTTTTAAATGACTATTTAGGAGAATCATTGTTCGATTCCTGTATGAAAAAGTTTTATAACGACTGGCAATTTCGTCAT
>CAUJFJ010000015.1 GCA_963169675.1 Bacteroidota bacterium | reverse complement strand
CAATAATCTGATCTTTATGCGGACTTTCGGGGATTTCTTTTTCTATAATATCCAAAGCATTTCTGGTGCTGTATCCTTTGGTATAAAGAATACGATAAACATCCTGAATAATAGTTATGGAGTTATTGTCGTAACCTCTTCTTTTCAATCCCACACTATTTATTCCTGCAAAAGAAAGTGGCTCGCGTGCTGCTTTAGTAAAAGGAGGGACATCTTTACGAACTCCTGTCTGACCACCAATGAAACTGTGGGCACCAATGCGTATGAATTGTGAAACACCAACATATCCTTCCAGTATAGCAAAGTCTTCAATTGTAACATGTCCCGCCAGATTTTCTGAATTGGCAAGTATTACATTATTCCCTAAAATACAATCGTGAGCAATGTGAACATAAGCCATCAGCAAACAGTTATTACCGACAACAGTTTTTCCTAAAGCAACAGTGCCTTTGTTGACAGTAACCATTTCACGAATAGTGCAATTGTCGCCTATTTCAGTGGTTGTATTTTCGCCTGCATATTTCAGATCCTGAGGGATCGCAGAAATCACAGCGCCCGGAAAGATGCGGCAGTTTTTGCCAATGCGTGCTCCATCAAAAATAGTCACATTTGGTCCGATCCAGGTTCCTTCACCAATCTCAACATCACCATAAATGGTGGTAAATGCATCTACTGAAACATTGGCTCCAAGTTTCGCATTAGGGTGAATGTTGCTTTTATCTGAGATCATTTTGCTTAGCTCTTTTTTACAATCTGTGCCATCATTTCAGCTTCCATCACAATTTTATCTCCTACATAAGCTTTACCTGCCATGTGACAAATACCTCTTCTGATAGGGGAAATCAATTCCAGATCGAACACCAGTGTATCGCCGGGACCGACTTTTTGTTTGAAACGTGCCTGATCAATGCGTAGGAAATAGGTCCAGTAATTTTCAGGATCAGGAACGGAGTGAAGAACCAAAATACCGCCGGTTTGTGCCATAGCTTCAATCATAAGCACTCCAGGCATTACAGGATTATCGGGGAAGTGTCCCTGAAAAAACCATTCGTTCATGGTAACGTTTTTCACACCAACAACACGGTTATCTGTAAGCTCAATGATTTTATCAATCAGCAGAAAAGGGTAACGGTGAGGTAAATTTTTTGCGATCTTATTGATATCGCAAACAGGTGTTCCATATAAATCGAAAACAGGAACGGTAGTCTTCGATTTTTCATTCTTGATAAGTTGTTTTATTTTTTTTGCGAACTCCACATTGGCTGCATGGCCAGGACGAGCAGCAAGAATATGTGCTTTAATTGGCATCCCGATAAGGGCAAGATCACCAACAATATCTAACAATTTATGGCGGGCAGGTTCATTCTGAAAATGCAGTTGCACATTATTCAGAATTCCTTTTTCTTTAATTTCTACATGTGGTTTGTTGAACAGTGTTGCAAGCTCATCAAGTTTCTGTTGTGAAACAGGGCGATCAACCACCACAATGGCATTATCTAAATCACCACCTTTAATAAGGTTGTGTTTCACCAGCATCTCAAGCTCATGTAAAAAGCAAAACGTACGGCATGGAGCAATCTCTTCCTTAAATTCACTGATGAGATGCATCTGCGCATGTTGCGTTCCTAATACCGGAGAGTTGTAATCAACCATTACTGTAATGCGGTAGTCTGCACTTGGAACTGCAAGCATTTCAACCTTGCGTGAAGGCTCTTCGAAAGTGAGATTATCTTTCAGTTCAAAATAAATCCGTTCAGCATTTTGCTCTTCAATTCCTGCTTTCAGAATAGCATCAATATAAGGACGGGAGCTGCCATCCATAATTGGCACTTCGGGACCATCGACTTCAATCATGATGTTATCGATTTCAGTTCCCACTAAAGCAGCAA
Organism: Bacteroidota bacterium; assembly: GCA_963169675.1. Taxonomy (GTDB): domain Bacteria; phylum Bacteroidota; class Bacteroidia; order AKYH767-A; family OLB10; genus JADKJB01. Next base: position 7,984 of record CAUJFJ010000015.1, on the reverse strand, counting down.
GTGCATGTTCAGTGGTACTGATTTTAGCACCATTCTGACTGAGTGTAGTACCTCTGGAAGTATCAACCACATTATCAACATCGGCATCAATAACCGGTTGACCATCGAGATCAATTCTTTTAAATTTAAATCCGTGATTTGCAGGAGCCGGTTTAAAAGTCAAATTCACCAGTGCTCCGGTATGCAATCCCACACCCGAAACAGTAACCGGGTTTTTAATAGTTGTTTGTTTGATCATTTCTTTTTCAGGAAATAGTTTGCCTGATTTCTGCCAAAGCTTTTTCTAGTTCAGAAATCTTCTTTTCAAGATCAGGCAGTTTTCTAAAAACTACATAACTTCTTCTGTAATCGCTAATGCCAAATGCAGGTGAGCCCTGGATAATTTGTCCGGGTTCAGTAACTGCAGAGCCAACACCTGACTGCGCAGCTATTTTGGTATTATCGGCAATGGTGATATGACCAACAATTCCTACTTGTCCGCCGATCATGCAATCTTTGCCAATTTTTGTTGATCCGGCTATGCCTGTTTGGGCTGCTATTACAGTATTTGCGCCCACTTCAACATTGTGAGCTATTTGTATAAGATTATCGAGTTTAACTCCTTTGCGGATAATGGTTGAACCTAAAGTTGCGCGATCGATAGTGGTGCCGGATCCAATTTCCACATGATCTTCAATAATCACATTTCCAATCTGTGCTACCTTAGCATAGCTTCCAGATGAAGGAGCAAAACCAAATCCATCACCACCAATAATCACTCCTGCATGAATGGTAACAGAAGCACCAATCACACAATCAGAATAAACTTTAGCACCTGCAAAAAGTGTGGTGTTATCACCTATGGTAACATTGTCACCGATATAGCAATTCGGATAAATTTTTACATTATTACCCAGCTTTACTTTATTTCCTATGTAAGCAAATGCTCCTATATAAGGATCATTCCCAACAGTAGCAGAGGAGGCAATGAATGAAGGCGTTTCAATTCCTTTTTTATCGCGCATCACCTGATTGTACATTTCCAATAATTTGGCAAAACTGCCTCGGGCATCTTCAACGCGTATCAAAGTAGCACTTACAGGATTTTCAGGAACAAAATCGTTGCCGACAATAATGATGGATGCTTTTGAGGTATAAACGTATTCGATGTACTTTGGATTACCAAGAAAAGATAGAGAGCCGGTAGTACCCTCCTCAATTTTTGCAAGCTTATTAACCGTAGTGCCCGGGTCGCCATCAATGGTTCCCTGCAATAAGTCGCTGATTTGTTTGGCTGTGAATTCCATATTGGGATAATTAGTGCCTCAGTTTAGGCTACTGATCCAAAGAACAAAGGTAGAAATTATGCTTTAATCTGCCACATTTTGATTGTCAATAGTTGTGATTTGTAACAGAATAGGAAGATTTTGCAGTTTTAGCCCCTCATTTGATTGGTTTTTGAGGCCAAAACAAGTGATTATGGTCTGTAAATGCAGCGAAAATGTTTGGTAACAGGCTGGGTCAATGCATTAATATTGAAATTATCGGATGCCTTCGCTATATCAACGATAGTTCCGTCTTTGAACAGAATATTAATTTTGTCATCCGTTGAGCTGTAAGCATTATTCTGGATGGAATCGGTGAATGCAAAGTAGGCGGCTTCCTCAATTGAAATGTTCAAAGCAGCACTAATTTCTTCCCGGAGTTTCCTGATTTCACCTGTATCGAAGGCTTCTTTGCGGATTTCAATTTTGTAAAGTTTTCTGTTTACCAATCCCTGGCAAAGGGTTGAAAGTACCTTGTCGGGATGGTTACACCATTCTTTTACCGAAGTAAAAACATCAAAATCATCGAGGTTGGCAAAATTGGCAAGAATTTCCGGATTCGACTCAAAATCAGCCTTTTGGTGCTCGTTTTGTAAAAAATCGAGGAATGATGGTGTGCCGAAAAGGATATCCCCGCGAAGGGAAAGCTGGCGGGCTCTGGTAATAATGTTGACCAGCATGTGTTCGGCAGCCAGTACAGTTTTATGGAGATAAACCTGCCAGTACATGAGTCGCCGGGCAGTAATAAACTTCTCGACCGAATAAATTCCTTTTTCTTCCACCACCAGATTTCCATCGGCAATATCGAGCATTTTAATGATGCGATCGGAGCTGATAACCCCTTCAGAAACGCCGGTAAAAAAACTGTCGCGGTTTAGATAGTCGAGGCGATCGACATCCAACTGGCTGGAAACCAATTGGTGTAAAAACCTTTTCGGGTGTTGGTTGTTGAAAATACGGATCGCCACTTCAAGTTTACCATCGAATTCCTTATTTAGCCGATTCATAAAAAGTTCGGATAAGTATTCGTGGGAAACATTTTTGGCGAGCAGGTTTTCCAGTGCATGCGAAAACGGACCATGGCCGATGTCGTGCATCAGAATTGCAATACAGGCACCTTCAGCTTCTTCATCGGTAATGTGGTGACCCTTAGACTTAAGCGTTTCAATTGCTCCGGTCATTAAATGGAGTGCACCAATGGTATGATGAAAGCGGGTATGAAGTGCTCCGGGATAAACGAGATAGGTGAGTCCCAACTGGCGAATCCGGCTAAGCCGTTGAAACCAGGGGTGCTCAATAATGTCGTGGACGATTTCAAAAGGTATGGTAATGAAACCATAAACAGGGTCGTTAATTATTTTTTTCTTGTTCAAAGCAATACTTGTGTATCGGGTTCGATTAATATGTGTAATTTTAGTTCTTTAAAAATATTTGCAAAATTAGGTTATTTATGGATAAATTAAGCATACTGTGGGCTGACGATGAAATTGATTTGCTGAAGCCTCATGTTCTTTTTCTGCGTGATAAGGGATTTGATGTAACAACGGCCACTAATGGTCACGATGCACTGGACTTATTTCAGAAGCAGCGTTTTGAAATTGTTTTCCTCGATGAAAATATGCCGGGCTTATCGGGTTTGGAAACTTTGGTAAGATTAAAAAATATTAATGCTTCGGTGCCGGTGGTGATGATTACCAAGAGCGAAGAAGAATATATTATGGAAGATGCAATTGGTTCCAAGATTGCCGATTACCTGATCAAACCGGTAAATCCTAATCAGATATTGCTTTCCATAAAAAAGAATTTGGATACCAAGCGACTGGTATCTGAAAAAACCACTTCTGTTTACCAGCAGGAATTTCGAAATATCGGAATGACCATTCACGATAAACTCGATTATAAATCGTGGATTGATGTCTATAAGAAATTAATTTATTGGGAGCTGGAACTCGAGAAATCGAAGGATGAGGGCATGTATGAAATTCTGACCATGCAAAAGGATGAAGCCAATGTTCAGTTCAGCAAATTTGTTGAAGCGAATTATTTAAGCTGGCTGAAGCAGGATGACAAAGCTCCGGTTTTATCTCACACACTTTTCCGGAAAAAAATATTACCTGTTATTGAATCTACAGAAGATCCGGTTTTCTTTTTACTGATTGATAACCTGAGATACGATCAGTGGCGCATGATAGCACCTATATTAAGTGAAGAATTACGTGTGGTGGAGGAAGATGCTTATTTTAGTATTTTACCTACTGCAACTCAATATGCGCGTAATGCCATTTTTGCAGGGATGATGCCTTCTGATATTGAAAAAAGATTTCCCAAGTTATGGTTGAATGATGATGATGAAGGTGGGAAAAATCAACATGAGGAAGAGTTCATGGCTGATCAGTTACAACGTCTTCGCAAGCCCATTAAATTTTCTTACACCAAGGTAACAAATTTTGATGCAGGTAAAGCGATGGTTGACAATATCGCAAACATGTTTCAGAATAAATTCAATATTATTGTTTACAATTTTGTGGATATGCTTTCTCATGCGCGCACCGACATGCAGGTGATCCGTGAATTGGCTGATGATGAAGCAGCATACCGTTCCTTAACAGTATCCTGGTTTGAACATTCACCACTGCTTGAGGCTATACGAAAAATGGTTGCGAAAAATGTAAAAGTGGTTATCAGCACTGATCATGGAACGATACGTGTCAAAGAACCTTCGAAATTAATCGGTGACCGGAATACCAACACCAATTTGCGATACAAGCAGGGGAAAAATCTGAATTATGAGAAGCGCGATGTTTTTGAAGTGAAAAATCCTGCTGATGCCATGTTGCCCAGAAATAATTTGAGCACTGCATTTGTATTTGCAAAGCAGGATAAGTTTTTTGCTTATCCCAATAATTACAATCACTATGTGAATTTCTACAAGAATACCTTTCAACATGGTGGTATCTCACCGGAAGAAATGATAATTCCGATCATCAGCTTAACGAACAGGTAATATGAATCTTAGTCAGATGCCTGTCTACGAAACATCCTGTGCAGCAACCGATGAATTGCAAGCTGTTGCTGAAAATTTGCTTCGTGTTGCAGGTGCTTATAAAGTGTGGATATTCAGAGGTGAAATGGGTTCCGGAAAAACTACTTTAATCAAGGAAATTTGCCGGCAACTGGGTGTAACAGATACCGTGAGTAGTCCCACATTTACGATTTTAAATGAATACCATGCTTCGGGAGCTGTTCCGGTGTATCATTTCGATTTTTACCGGTTAAAAACGGAGTCCGAAGCCTTCGATTTCGGTTATGAGGAATACTTTTACAGTGGTCATTACTGCTTTATTGAATGGCCCGAAAAAATTCCTTCCCTAATTCCCGATCAGGCAGTTGAGGTTGTTATTGAAGTTATGCCGGAATGCAGGAAATACGCTGTTTTCAGGCCCTCAGGTGACTAATAATATGATATTTTTGATGAAACACAGGATTATTATTATTTTTACAAGCTAGTTCACCAATTTTATGAATAAACCGCTACCCGTTGATCCTGCCATTTCGCGATTGGCACAGCAGGGGATACTTATGCCCCAGGAGAGTTTGCTGGAAATAAAAACATCCAATCAGAATTTATTCATAGGCATACCCAAAGAGACCTCTTTTCAGGAGAACCGCATTGCCCTGGTACCCGAGTCGGTTGCTTTACTGGTCAATAACGGACATCAGGTAATGATTGAAACCAATGCCGGGAAGAATGCCAATTTTACGGATACCGATTACAGCGAGGCCGGAGCACAAATTGCCTATACACCGGAAGAAGTATATAAAAATGCAAAACTGATCCTAAAGGTTGCTCCTCCATCTGAAGCAGAGCTCGAATTAGTTCAGGAAAAACAAACGTTGCTGTCGATTTTACAAATTGCCATGCAACCGCGTGATTTTGTCTCGAAGTTGCGGACTAAAAAAATTACTGCCCTTGCCTATGAATACATGCGTGATGAAACGGAAGTGTTACCCGTAATTCAGGCAATGAGTGAAATTGTAGGTAGTACTTCTATCCTGATTGCAGCTGAATATCTCAGTAATACCATGTCGGGAAAGGGTGAGTTGCTCGGTGGTGTCACGGGAATTCCTCCAACTGAAGTTGTAATCATCGGTGCAGGTACTGTTGGTGAATACGCAGCTAAGACGGCCTTGGGTCTGGGAGCGACAGTAAAAGTTTTCGATAACAATTTGTATAAACTTCGACGGATACAAAAAAATCTGGGTCAGCAATTATATACAAGTACCATTGTTCCAAGTTTTTTAATGAAAGCTTTGCGTACAGCTGATGTTGCCATTGGTGCTATTCACGCAAAAGAAGGCCGCACTCCGGTAATTGTCTCCGAAGAAATGGTAAGTGAAATGCGTTTTGGTTCAGTGATCATCGATGTATCAATTGACCAGGGCGGATGTTTTGAAACTTCGGAAGTCACCAATCATACACATCCTGTTTTTCGCAAGTATGGAGTCATTCATTATTGTGTTCCGAATATTGCATCCCGCGTTGCACGAACTGCATCGTATGCATTGAGTAATATTTTTACTCCTATCCTTATCAACATTGGTGAAGAAGGTGGGCTGGATGAATTTCTCTGGGCACACAAAACCGTTCGTTCCGGAATTTATCTCTATAAAGGAACGGTTACCAATAAATTTGTGAGTGAGCACTGCAGGTTGCCATACAGGGATCTGAATTTGTTGATGGCATCGAGGATTTGATGTGCTGATGTGCTTATGTGCTGATGTGCTAATTTGTTGTTCCTGAGTAGAAAAATGTGAGTGCACTTGATTTGGTGATTCTTGCCTTGAGCGTAGTCGAAAGGTGGTGATGGGTAATTCATAGTAGAAAAATGTGACTGCACTTGATTTGGTGATGCTTTCCCCTGAGCGCAGCCGAATGGGCGTCGCCCTGAGCTCAGCCGAAGGGTGCCTAGAGTCTGCCGGTTGGCGGATCGAAAGGTGATCAGTAATTAGTTATCAGTTATCTGTGAGCAGTTGACCTGTTACGAGCGTTTCTCAGTTTACGGGTGACAAAGATTTTCTCTCCTAAGCGCGCCAGAGCATTTCTCTGCGTCTGCCAATATTTTTACATTGGGATTTTAAATTTTACAGTTTAACGAACTTTCCGGCTGCGCAGGAAAAAATCCCTAATCCTTAATCTTTAACCATTAATTCTTCATCCTTTTTCGTATTTTAGCCTCATGAGGTTACTCCTTACCAGTTTTTTAATCATTGCTTTCAGCTTAATCGATGGGGTACATGCTCAACGTGGAAATATCTGGTGCTTTGGCGATAGTGCTGGAATTGATTTCAATACTTTAAGCAATCCTATATCTAGCAATTCTTCAATGGTTAGTCGAGGTTCTTGCTTATCACATTGTGATAAAAATGGAAATTTACTATATTATAGTTCAACAGATGCAGCAAATGCAAGTTTTACGTCTGCCAAGATATGGAATAAGAATCATGTGGTCATGGAAGGAGGAGATTCAATTGCTGGAAGCGGATGGTACAATGAATTAGTTTCTGTTAATCAACCTCAATTGGATTCGTGCTACTATATTTTTTCCATTGGTGTAACATTGCCTTATGGACTGATGTACTCGGTAATTGATATTCGGCTTGATGGAGGTTTAGGCTCGGTTGTGCAAAAAAATATTCCTCTGTTAGGCGGTTTGATGGTTGATTGTGTAACTGCCATTAAGCATGGCAATGGACGAGATTGGTGGATAATAATTCGGCCTTCACCAGTAGGTCAACCTGTTTATAACAATGCCTGGTTGCTTTATTTGGTTTCACCGTCAGGCATTACAGCCATTCCGCAACAAAATATAGGGGCATTAAATGGGACGAATGCAGGGCAAATTGCAGTTTCTGCCGATGGCACTAAAATGTGCTTCACCAATCTGGGTGGGTTAGTTGAGCTCTATGATTTCAACCGTTGTAATGGTGAAATCAGCAATCCTATATTAATTGAACCGCAATTATCTGTTGGTCCGTATCCTTTTTATTGGTCGGGAGAATTCTCTCCAAGCGGACAATATTTATATGTGAGCAGTTCCACTCAAATCAGCAGATTGTGGCAGTTTGATTTATGGTCAACTAATATTCCATTATCCAAAACGCTGCTTTGGCAAGTTCAAAATCCGGCAAATACTGCTGGAGCCCTCAAAAGAGGGCCTGACAATAAAATTTATTTTAGTTGTGCCTGGACTGGGGGTGGGTTCAACTATGTTAACTATGATTCAACCCAGTATTGGTTAGAAAACATGAACCTGAGCGTTATCAACTCACCGGATTCAACTGGTGCAGCCTGCGACTTCCAACCATGGAGTTTTTATCTTGGCGGCAAGCGCACTTATTGGGGTCTCCCAAATAATCCCGATTACGATTTACCTGCCCTTGCAGGCAGTCCGTGTGATACATTGGTGGGAATTGGTGATGCCCCGCAAATACAACCTGCAGCATTGAATGTTTTCTACCACACCGCGTGGGAAAAAGCATTTATTAATACTTCTAACTTAAAAGGTAAAACTGGCAAATTAATAGTGTACGATATGCAAGGGAATGTTGTTCATTCGGAGCCGCTTAGGATACAGAATGGATACTATACCAGAGATTTGTCGATGGAAGGTTATGCTAAA
>CAUJFJ010000014.1 GCA_963169675.1 Bacteroidota bacterium | reverse complement strand
GTTCGTCTGGCTAATCAAAAGAAGTTAGCATCTTATCTCGATCATCATTTGCTTGGTGGTGGTGTCGGAAGCGGCGGATATTGGGGACAACGTTTTAGTCCGAATTCATTCCTTGCAAACCTCGCACTCGACAGTTGGTATGTTCGAATTGCTGCCGAATATGGATATATCGGACTGGTTTTTTATCTGTCTATGATTTTTCTGATTCTTTATCAATCGTTGAAAAACATTAACAGACAACTTGATCCTGATCTGAAATTTAAATTAATGGCGTTGTTTGCCGGTTTAGCCGGAGTACTGGTGGCCAGTTATGGTAATCAGGTCTTTGGTCAGATGCCTACAGGAATAATTATGTACTTATCCATTGTCTTCCTCACAAAAAAAGAAATATCAAACGAAAATAATTATGAAAGAAAAGTATCCTAAAGTTTCAATTGTTATTGTAAATTATAATCAAACCGATGTTACGCTGGCGTGTTTAAAGTCATTGCGTCAAGTAACTTATCCAAACCTGGAAATATTTCTGGTTGATAATGGTTCGAAGCCTGAGAATCGGGGACATTTTACGGATTTTACTGAGGTACAGTTAATTCAAAGTGAAGTCAATCTTGGTTTTGCAGGTGGTAATAATCTGGCATTAAAAGTAGCAACCGGGGAGTATCTCTTGCTTCTTAACAATGACACTGAAGTACCACCAAATTTTTTGGAACCAATGGTTGATACATTCAAGGCATATCCTGACGCGGGTATTGTCAGCCCCAAAATTATATTTTACCATACCGACAGGTTGATCCAGTATGCGGGTACCAATGCTATTAACCCTTACACCTGCAGTGGCCATACAACTGGTTATATGGAATACGATAACGGCCAGCACAATGAAATTCGGAAAACCGATTTGGCACATGGCGCTTGTATGCTATTTAGCAGAGCTGTGATGAATAAAATTGGGATGTTACCCGACAGTTACTTCATTTATTATGAAGAGTATGACTTTTGTATGATGGCTAAGCGGGCTGGTTTTTCAATTTATTACAACGGACTTTCTGAAATACTGCATAAACAATCTGTAACCATGGGAGTGGCTTCTCCAATGAAGTCGTATTATATGGCTAAGAACAGGGTACAGTTTGCGAAAAGAAACTTCTCCTCTATTGAGAAAATGGCCTCTTTGACCTATTACTACCTGGTGGCTTTACCCAAAAACATTGTTTCAGAAGCAATTGCAGGCAGGTATAAGAACAGCGTCGCCACTGTAAAAGGAGCTTTCGGCTATTAAATCATCGGGCGGATATACATTTTGGTCGGCTTAAAACAGGTATTCATCGAATTGTAAACATAAACCACTCATTCTCATAGTTTCTTTGCATCGTAATTAACTTATAAATGATACTACAGGCTTTAGTTTTGGTTATTCTGATTATTCTGCTGATAAATGCAATTTACCTGCTTGTATTTTCTGTGGCAGGTGCCATAACTGACAATGCCACTCCTGCAGCATCCACAATAGCTGAACAACAATCCTGTTTGATTTTAATTCCGGCATATAAGGAAGATACAGTGATATTAAAATCGGTTGAACATGCAATGGCCCTTGATTATCCTGCCACCAAATTCCATTGTGCTGTTATCGCAGATGGTTTTAGAACAGAAACAATTGATGCCATCAGAGGATTAGGAGCAGAAGCTTTTGTGATGCCGGATGATGATAATCGCAATAAATCAAAATCGATTCAAAAATATCTCGCACATTGTTATCAGGAGTACGACAATGTTTTGGTACTGGATGGAGATAATTGTGTGGAGCGTGATATGCTGATTCGTGCCAATGCCTATTTTAATTCGGGAACGAAAGTATTGCAGGCACGCAGAGTTGCAAAAAACGAATCGAATAGCATGTCGAGGCTCGATTCACTCAGTGAAACCATAAACAATCACATCTTCAGAAAAGGTCAGCGTGCTTTAGGTTTTTCGGCAAGCCTAATTGGTTCCGGAATGTTTATGAAGATGTCAATTTTCAGAATGGTAATGGAAGACATGAATGTCTTTTCCGGATTTGATAAAGAACTGGAGCTCCGAATTCTGAAAAATCGGTTAACCATTAATTATGCATCAGATATTTTGGTTTATGATGAGAAAGTTTCATCTCATGAAGTTTTTGTAAATCAAAGGAGAAGATGGACTTATGCACAGTATTTCTTTCTGAGAAAAAATGCCATTAATTCATTGAAGGAACTTGTTTTTAAAGGGAACGCCGATTATTTCAATAAAGTAGTACAGTTTGCCTTACTCCCAAGAGTCTTGTGTATCGTTTTAAGTACTATCATGATACCGGTAGCTGCAATCACCGGTGAATCATTTTTATATATGTCACTATTGATATTTGCTGATGTGTTTCTTGCAATTTTATTGTCTGTAAGAAACGAATTAAAATGGAATGAAGTATTTACACTGGCATCACGCATACCCGCAGTATTCTTCGGTATGGTAAAAGCCATCGTCACTTCGGGACAAGCATCTAAGAAATTTATTCACACGCCACATAACGCAAATTAAAATGAGAATTGGAATTGAGGCACAAAGGATATTCCGTACCAAGAAGCACGGAATGGATATTGTTGTATTGGAATTGATAAAAGCACTACAGGAAACAGATAAAGATAATCAGTACTTCATATTCGTAAAGAAAGGTGATGATAGCGGATGTCTGAAAGAAACAGAAAATTTTAAGATCATTGAAGTGCCAGGAATTTCCTACGCAGATTGGGAGCAATTATTTTTACCGGTCTATGCTTCAAAGTATAAGCTGGATGTGTTGCATTGTACCAGCAATACGGCTCCATTATTTTACAGTGGGCAGACAGTAGTAACGCTTCATGATGTAATCTTCCTGGAGCCAGGCAAGCAAGTAAGCACCAATAACTGGTATCAGTTTCTCGGGAAGATCTATCGTAAAATGATTGTTCCTGCTTCTATTCGTAAGGCAAAACATATTGTTACTGTTTCCAATTTTGAAAAGGACCGTATTAAGGAAGTTTTAGGAATAGCAGGTGAGAATATCAGCGTGGTTTATAATGCTTTTGGAAAACATTTCAGGAACAATATCGGATACAAGGAGCTTGGTCAAATAAGGAAGAAATATAATTTGCCTGAGCAATATATATTTTACATCGGCAACACCGATCCCAAAAAGAATATTTATAAAACACTAAGGGCCTACAGAGTTTACTGTATAAAAGTTCCAGCTCCGTTGCCGCTGGTAATCGCTGATATCAGTCCGGAATTCCTGGAAACTATACTGGAAGCAACCAACACAACAACCTTACGTGAAAATATCAGGCTAACCGGATATATTCACAATACCGATTTGCCGGGTATTTATAAGGCAGCAAGTTTATTTTTATATCCTTCATTAAGGGAAAGTTTTGGAATTCCATTACTGGAGTCGATGGCAAGCGGCACACCGGTTATTACAAGCAACACATCTGCCTTACCTGAGGTTGCAGGAAATGCTGCCATGTTGGTCGATCCATCAAACGAGCGCATGATTGGCGATAGTATGGCAAATTTGCTGAGTGATATCAATGCAGCTTCGGTATTAATTGAGCAAGGTTACAGCCGAATCAGAAGTTTTAGTTGGAGTATATCTGCTGATAAACTACTTACAATATATAAATCGGTATAAAAAATGCATACTGTAGTTGTTCAATATAAGAAAGAATACATGAAGTGGCAGTTGGAGCATAATGCTTCCGCCTTATACGGTCATCTTCTGTTTTTCTTTACAGCTGTAGGAAAGGGTTGGAATCTGATGTTATCAAAGTTTTACCTAAGGAAAGCAACCACTGGTTCCATGGTGATGTGCAGAAGAAAGCCATCCTTGAATATTGCAGGATCCCTGGTAATCGGAAGTGGTTCTAAGCTTTGGTCTGTTATTAACCGGGTTCGAATTTCAAGTTTTCGTGGAGCTGAAGTCATAATTGGAGAAAATACCTTTATCAATGGCGCCCGAATTGCTGCCAAGAAACGAATTACCATCGGCAGTAATGTGCATATTGCTCCTGAAGTAGTCATTATGGATAGTGATTTTCATGATGCAACGGATCTTGATGCTGCGGGGCATAGCGCTGCAGTTACCATTGGCAACCATGTCTGGATTTCAACCAGAGCAATGATTTTAAAAGGAGTAACTATTGGTGATGGAGCAGTGGTAGCAGCGGGAGCAATTGTTACCAAAGATGTTCCGGCACATACACTGGTTGCCGGAATCCCGGCGAAACAAATTAAAAAATTGAACTAATGAATTTGGAATTTCTGTTTTGGTTATCCCTCGGATTGTTGGCTTTTACTTATGCCGGATATGGTATATTTATTTGGTTGGTGAACCGAATATTGAAGCCTGGTAAAATTATTTCGGAAGTTGCCGGTGAACTTCCTGCAGTAGCAATTTTAATTGCTGCCTACAATGAGGAAGATGTAATAGCTTCAAAAATCTGCAACACACTTCAACTCGATTACCCTGCATCTAAATTACATATTTATGTTGTTTCGGATGGGAGTAATGACAGCACAAATGCGATTGTTGGCACCTTCGATAATGTAACCTTGTTATTTGAATCAGCACGCAAAGGGAAAACCGCTGCTATAAACAGGGCTATGACCTTTATTAAGGAACCAATTACTGTGTTTACCGATGCCAATGTGATGTTAAATAAAATGGCACTTGCAAAAATGGTTACTCACTATATTGATCCGGATACGGGAGGAGTTTCAGGAGAGAAGCGAGTGATTGAAGAAGGTGTAGATTCGGCATCAGCAACGGAGGGGCTTTATTGGAAATATGAATCGTTTTTAAAACGGGAAGATGCACGAATGTCAACATTGGTTGGTGCAGCCGGCGAATTATTTTCGATTCGAACACATTTGTATGAGGCATTGCCTGAAAATACTTTATTGGATGATTTTATGATAAGCATGGGAATAATTCTTAGAAAATACCGAATAGCCTATGAACCTGATGCTTATGCAACCGAACTCCCTTCGTTGAATATATCTGAAGAATATAAGCGTAAAGTAAGAATTGGAGCCGGTGGCATTCAATCTTTATTGAGATTACCACAACTTTTAAATCCACTTAAATTTGGACTACTATCATTTCAATATTTCTTTCATCGTTTCATGAGATGGACTTTCGCTCCGGTATTAATTGTTCTGGCTTATGTTTTAAATATGATGCTTGTTACAGAAGGAATTTTGTATGCAGTATTATTCGAGTTACAAACTATATTTCATATTGCCTCTTTAGTGGGATGGTATTGTGAACGAAAGAAGATCAAAGTAAAATTATTTTTTGTCGCCTACTATTTTAATTTCATGCACTTCTGCATTGTGGCAGGATGGTTCAAATATTTAAAAGGTGGTCAGCATGCTGCATGGGATAAATCTACAAGAGTAGTTTCCTTAAGTTAAACAATTTTAAAACGAATATTATGTCACAAACAGTAAAATTAGAGTACGGTGCTATTCAGCCATTGTTGAGTGGTAAGATGAGTAAGAACCCATTAATCGGGAAAATTATTAACAAAATATTTGGATACACCAATATTGGAAATTATGCACGTTCTTTGGTGTTTCGACGACACATGTCAGTATTACCTTTGCATAAAATGAATAAGATTATGGATTTAGGTTGTGGCTATGGTGAATATTCTTTCATGATGGCTCGTGCATTACCTGCTGTAAAACTTACTGCACTTGACCTCGATCAGGATGCACTACGGAATGTCAGATATGCTCAAAGTAAAATGCAATTACCAAATCTGTCAATTTATGAAGGGTATCTGCATACGGTTCCTGAAAATGATTTTGACCTTATTTATTCTGTAGATGTATTCGAACATATTAAAGAGGATGAAATGCCATTTTCGGATGCTTACGATAAATTACGTAACGGGGGATATCTTATGGTAAAGATGCCTCATATCACACAAAGTTCTGTTTTCCCGGCCAAATGGTTTGCAGAACATGAAACCTGGCTTAAGCATGAACATCCCGGACAGGTATTTTTGTTAAAAGATCTTGAGAATCGCTTTAAAAAAGCCGGATTTGATGTTATTTTTGCTGCTCAAACAGATGGCATATTATCCCGATTTGCTTGGGAACTGGCTTATCTTGCAAAAAAGGGAGGAAGTATTCTACAGCTGATGTCGCTACCTGTTTGTAAGTTGTTGGTAAAAGCAGATCTGTTATTTACCGGTGGAAGCACCTCTAAAGGGAATGCTATTACTGTAATTGGACAAAAGAAATAATCAGTATACACGATGTACGGAATTGTAAATAAGGCCATTGAAGATCTTGTAACCGAGAATTTCGGACCAGACAAATGGGAGGCTATAAGGAAACGTAGTGGAATCAGTGTTGATTTTTTTATCAGCAATGAACCATATGACGACGATATTACTTTTAAGTTAGCCCAGGCTGTTGCCGATGAAATGAACATGACTGTTGGAGATGTGCTGATAGCATTTGGAGAATGGTGGGTCATGCGTACTTCCAAAGAAAAGTATGGCGGACTGATGGAGGCCGGTGGTAATGGTTTACGTGAATTTCTAATCAACCTTCCTGTATTTCACAATCGCGTGATGTTAATTTATCCAAAACTTACACCACCGGAATTTAAAGTGAGTGATATAACAGATAACAGCATTCATGTTCATTATTTTTCTAAACGGGAAGGATTACAGGAATTCGTACGCGGATTATTGCAAGGTCTGGGGAAAATGTATAATACTCCCGCTGTTGTTGAGTTACTGGAATCCAGAAATGATGGCGATTCACATGAAGTTTTTAAAGTGAGCTGGTAATGAGTGAAGCATTGCAATTCCGATTTGATCCGAATCAGTTTAACAGATTGTTTCCATTCTATATTTTAGTGGATGAACATCTTAAGATCATTTCTGTAGGGCAATCATTAAAGAAAGTATCAGCAGCTAAAATAGGTGAAAGTTTTGCCAGATATTTCGAAGTAAAACGGCCTGCAGTACATTTGGTTAGTCTGAAACAAATTTCGGAAGTTTGCAACCAGCTTGTAATTATAAAGTCGACCGGGAGCTCTGATTTGGTGTTACGAGGTCAGTTTGAATATTCTGAACGCGATAAACAAGGGCTTTTTGTTGGTACTCCCTGGTTCGGATCAATGGATCAGGTTCGGGCGAATAAATTGACATTGCACGATTTTGCTTATCATGATCCAATGATCGATTTACTCCATGTGTTGAAAACATCTGAAATAACCAATGATGAAATCAAGCACCTGCTGAAAACGGTAAATGATCAGAAAAATAAGATCAAGAATTCCGAATCCAATTACCGCTCTATCGTAGAGAAAGCAACTGATATTATTTATAAAGTTGATCATGAAGGGAATTTTCGATTTGTAAATAAAGTGGCAGAACGTATTACCGGTTTTTCTAAGGATGAATTGCTTGCCATGAATTACACCAAATTAATCAGAGAAGATTTCCGTGAAAAAGCGGCTGCACTTTACATTCATCAATTCGAAAACCGCATCCCGACTACATATTTTGAGTTTCCGATAATTTCCAAAAAAGGTAAGGAAGTCTGGATTGGGCAAAGTGTTCAGTTGCATTTGAATAATAATTCAGAAATTGAATTAACGGCCTTGGCAATTGACATCAGCGAAAGAAAACAGGCTGAGATGAATGTGCTTTTGCAGGAAGAGAAGTACAGAAATATTATTGCAAATATGAATCTGGGATTGCTTGAAGTTGATCTCGACGATCGAATTCAGTTTGCAAATCAAAGCTTTTGTGCAATATCAGGATATGAAGTATCAGATCTCATTGGAAAAAAAGCTTCTGATATTTTCATGAGTGATGAAGGGAAACAGATTATCTCCAAAAAGAATAAAACCCGTCAGGATGGTGTTTCTGACATGTATTCCTTGCCTGTTAAAAATAAAAAGGGAGAGCAACGCTGGTGGGTAATCAGCGGCGCTCCTCGATACAACGATAATGGAGAATTGGTTGGATCTGTTGGGATTCACCTCGACATTACAGATCAGAAGTCACTTGAAGAAGAACTCAAGATTGCCAAACAAAAAGCTGAAGAATCTTCCCGGGCAAAAGAATCGTTTTTGGCTACAATGAGTCACGAAATCAGAACACCTTTGAATGCCATTATTGGAATAACCGATTTAATGCAGATCAGTTACGATGCCAGAAATGTTGAGAATCTGGATATATTAAGTTTTTCGGCAAAGAATTTATTGGCATTGATTTCTGATATTCTTGACATTTCAAAGATTGATGCCGGTAAAATAGAGTTGGTAAGAAATCCAATGAACATGCGTAAAATAGTTCATTCTATTTGCCAGGCATTCAAACCTTCCCTTGAAGAGAAAAAAGTAAATCTTGAAATTAATATTGACTCAGATGTGCCTGAGATCTTGATTGGAGATGAATTGAGGTTTTCTCAAATATTGAATAATTTGCTGAGTAACGCTGTGAAGTTTACAAGCAAAGGTACAATCAGGGTTTCAATGATCACGGAAATTTTACAGAATAAAAAAGTAAGATTAACATGTGCTGTAACTGATAGCGGTATTGGTATAGCAACCAATAAACTGGGCACCATTTTTGAAGCATTTGAGCAGGCTGATAAGAAAATTGTCAAACAGTTTGGTGGTACCGGACTCGGACTAAACATTACTAAAAAACTTATTGAACTTCAAGGTGGGACCATTGAAGTAACGAGTAAACTTAAAGCAGGCACCACTTTTACTTTTACATTGGAACTCGATAAAGGGGTTAATACAGATTTGGTTCCTGCAAAGAACGATATTCCGGGAGATTTCGATCCTGCGTTAGTGGCTGGAAAGACTGTCTTATTAGTTGAAGACAATCTTGCAAACCAAAAAGTAGCAATTTCCTATTTGACCCATTGGGGAGTGAAGTATGAAATTGCTAATAATGGTGTAGAAGCATTAGAGATATTGAAGTCGAAACATTTTGATGCGGCACTTATTGACTTATTTATGCCGGAAATGGATGGTTTCGAAACCATGAAACGAATCCGCAAGAATAAAAAACTAGCTGCACTCCCTCTTATTGCGCTTACTGCTTCAGCTGAAGTAACATTGATGAACAAAGCTTTGGCATGCGGTGCCGATCGTTGTCTGACAAAGCCATTCAACCCCCAGATTTTAAAAAGCACTTTATTCGGTCTCATGAAAATGCCCATGATTAACTATGGTGAGATTTGTGAGGTTACACAACCGGTTAAACGTGCTATAAAGCATAAGTATATTGATTTGACAACTCTGCAGC
>CAUJFJ010000013.1 GCA_963169675.1 Bacteroidota bacterium | reverse complement strand
GTCCCGAAGCTTACGGCTTTCGCGGAAATGCCCGAAATTTAGATCTCAACCGCGACTTTGTTAAATGTGATTCTGAAAACGCAAAATCTTTCACCGCACTTTTCAGAGCCTGGGATCCCGATGTATTTTTAGATACACATGTCAGCGATGGTTCCGATTACCAATATACCATGACATTAATTGCTACACAACATAATAAGTTAGGCGGACCGGCTGGAAAGTTTATGAAGTCGACTTTCACTCCGGCACTTTTTGAAAAAATGAAAGTTGCAGGCGATGAAATGGCTCCCTATGTCAATACGGCCCGCTATGACGATACCCCTGAGAATGGTATCTATGGTTTTTTGGAAAATCCCCGGTTTGCCAGCGGGTATGCTACACTCTTTAATTGCTTTGGATTTGTTTCGGAAACGCATATGTTAAAACCATTTGATTCACGAGTACAATCTACCATACGACTCATAGATGTTATGGTTAATTACAGTTCTGAAAATGCAGATGTCATCAAAGAAAAAAGAAAGCAAACGAATGCTTATTTTAAATCACTAAAAGAACATGTTCTCAGTTGGGAATCTGATACCTCCAATTATGAAACGATCATGTTCAAAGGATATGAATCGTATCGCAAAAAAAGTAATGTAACTAACACCGATCAATTATATTTTGATCAAACAAAACCGTATGTTCGGAGTATTAAACTTTATGATCAGTATAAGCCAACCGAATCGGTTACCGTACCTTCTTACTATATAATTCCGCAGGCATGGAAGAGTGTAATTGAAAGAATGATCTTAAATAAAGTCGAATTTATTCGTTTTAGTGCCGATACCTCATTAATGGTGGAACAATATATTATCAAAGATTTCAAGACCGGAAAAGATCCCTATGAAGGGCATTATGTGCATTCCAATGTGCAGACTGAAAAGCGGACCATCCGAATGAATTATTACAAGGGGGATTACCTTATTCCTACCAATCAGGATGCCATCAGATATATTGTAGAAACATGTGAACCCACGGCACCCGATTCGTGGTTTGCATGGGGATTTTTCGATAGTATCCTTCAACAAAAAGAGTGGTTCTCATCCTATGTCTTTGATGAAATGGCAGCCACTATACTCGAGAAAAATCCGGGCCTAAAAAAGGAACTGGAAACAAAACGGGCCGCTGACAAAGATTTTGCAGAAAACGGATTTGCACAGTTGTACTTTATTTATAAAAATTCTGCCTGGTTCGAAGATTTTAAGGTTTTCCCGATTGCCCGATTTAGCGGGAATGAGTAAGAATAGGGGGTAGCTGATACGTTCGTTGGCTTGTACTATGTTATAAATCAATAGATTACCTCATTTCATCCAGTGCTTTTACAATAATCCTTGGTTAATAAGTGATTTTTTCGCACCTTTGCCGCCCCAAACATGGAGAATTTGGGGATTTAAATTAATTTATAACTACAAACAAACCAGTAAAATGCCAGCAAAAATCAGGTTACAAAGGTTTGGTAAGAAGGGTTATGCCTATTACCACATAGTGGTGGCGGATGCACGTGCTCCAAGGGATGGTAAATTCATTGAGAAAATCGGAAATTATAATCCGAACACGAATCCGGCTACTATTGAAATTGACAGGGACCGCGCCATGGAATGGCTTAAAAATGGTGCCCAGCCAACTGACACTACACGTGCGATACTTTCGTACAAAGGTGTCCTTTACAAATATCACCTTACCAAAGGTGTTACCAAAGGTGTTCTTACTCAGGAAGCTGCAGACGCAAAGTTTGCTGCCTGGGAAAATGAGAAGCTTTCAAAAATCACCAACAAGGCATCTAACCTTGCTGATGCTAAACGTCAGGATGTGAAATCACGTCTTGCTGATGAAGCTAAAGTAAGAGAAGCACGTGCTAAAGCTGTTCAGGAAAAAATGGCTGCTGCCAATGCTCCTGCACCTGCTGAAGGCGATGCTGCTGAAGCAACCGGTGGAGAAGAAGCTCCTGCCGAAGGAAATTAATTCTCATACATTTTTTTTACAACTGAACTCACGGGAACATTCTCATGGGGCATGAAGGATATTATTACCTGGGATCTTTTACCCGTGTACACGGCGTTAAAGGAAACCTGATTCTCAAGCCGGATGTGGATGATCCCGCGAGGTACAGAAAAACTACCCGCATTTTTGTGGATAAAGATGGTGCTCTGACAGAGTATGCATCTCAAACGGTTTCAATTGGACCGGGACAATTAATTATTCACCTGAAAGGAATTGAAGATCGTGATGTTGCCGCTGAATTTATGCGGGCCGAAGTTTATTTGCCTTTGTCAGAATTGCCCCCATCTAAAGGAAAACATATTTATTTTCATGAAGCCATTGGCATGATGGTTATAGATGAACATGTTGGGGAGCTTGGGAAAATTGAAACAATTTATGACCTTCCTGAACAACCGGTTGCTGCTGTCCTGCATCAAGAAAAGGAAGTGCTCTTCCCGTTCATACAGGCTTTTATCAAGGAAATTGACCGTGAAAAGGGAATTATTTACACCAATCTGCCTGAAGGATTGATTGATGTTTACCTTCAGTAATTTTTTGCTGTTGCAGGATTCAGTACATTGCACTAACTTGGGTTCCGAATGAGTCTGATTCCTATTGAACGCACCATCATCTGGGGTTATTGGCTGGCATTTTTTATGCTGGTTACAATCGGTATTTTCACTTATTCCAATTCCCGGGAACTGGCATCATCTGATTATGCACTCGCACATACGAATCAGGTTCTTGATGAATTGCACAATATAAATGCCATTGCTTTGGAAATGGAAAGTGCCGCACGCGGATATGCTATCAGTCCACAACCTGCCTTCAAAAACACAGTTGAATCGGGGGAAGCAATATTGCTGAATTACCTGATGGAACTTAATAACCTGGTTGCCACAAACATTGATCAGAAGAATAATGTGGCTGAGTTGGAACGGAAAATCACCCGTTTTGCCCTCATTCAGCGGACAATTGTCAGATTGCGGGATGTTCAGAATTATGAATCAGTTGCTGATTATATGGCAAGTTCCGAAGCATTGCGGGTTTCAGGTGAACTTAAATTGCACATCCGATTAATACAGAAATTCGAAAATTCTTTGCTTGAAAAGCGAAAAAGCATCCGAAATGAACTTATTGAGAGCTTTAACTGGCTCTATATCAGTTTGCTTTCATCGGTTTTTATTGCCATGATCATCCTGTACAGCAATATCATTACATCGCTGAGAAGAAATAAGGCTTCTTCCTGAACATAATTTCTTTTAACAAAAATAGTTTTTATATTTGTTCAACACCAAGTAGTTATTCCGGATGCCATTTTATGTCGCAAAACGACTTTCGCTTTAAACAGTTCAATATTCAACAAGACCGATGTGCCATGAAAGTAGGCACAGATGGTGTTTTGTTAGGTGCCTGGGTTGATCCCGGAAATGCAAAAACGATTCTTGATATTGGTACCGGCACAGGTCTGCTGGCACTCATGCTCGCTCAGAAGTCCGATGCAGTAATTCATGCCATCGATATCGATGAGGATTCCTGTTCTCAAGCCAACACCAATTTTAGCAATTCCCCCTGGAGTACCAGAATTCAATGCATCCACCAGTCTATTCAGTATTTTTCTTCACATACACCTAACCGTTATGACCTTATTGTAAGTAATCCTCCCTACTTTATAGATGCACATCCTGCGCCTTCCGAAGCCCGGAATATTGCGCGGCATATGGGTGAAACACTGGAAGTAGATGACCTGGTTTCAGGTGTGTTGCAATTGCTTTCCCCTACAGGAAGATTTTGTGTTATTCTGCCATTTAAAGAAGGACTTCAATTTCGGGAACACGCTGCGGCAAAAGGTTTGTTTGCATGGCGTGTCACTAAAGTGAAAACGAAAGTGGAGAAACAGGAAAAGAGATTTATGATGGAATTCGGACGTGCCGAAAAAACGGTTGCTGAAGATGAACTTGTAATTCAGGAAGAGGACCTTTCGTTTACACAGGAATACATTGAGCTGACCAAAGATTTTTATCTGGGACTACCCAAAAAAAGAAGTGATCCCGGAATCAGTTCCAGAGAATAATCAACTTTCCTTTTCTTCAAAAACAATTCCTGCCAAAGCAAGTTCCGCCAATACCGGTTCATAAATTTCCCGCATCACAGGAATGCAAACCCCTGTTAATTTTATTTTTCCTTCCAGCACTAATTTAGCAGTGATTCCAAGTGGTAATCCAACAGTTTTAGCCATAGCAGTGTAAGTCTGATCATCACCTTTTACTATCAGTGAAGAAATGATTTGGTGATTACTGCCATTCAGTACATATTCAAACTGATGTTGCATCACAATCATGTCTTTGTCATCTGCCTGAAGTTTCCATTTCTGCTCCAGCAAATGTTGCAAAATCATAGCGGGACTGGCATTTTTAATTCCTGTTTTTACATCCTCAAAAATTCCGGTCCAAATTACTTTCGTCATAGCTTCCCCTTCAACCGGCAATCCGCACATGTGTGCAACCGATTCGGGTAATGTTTTTTTGATGGAAGCTGCCGGCAGAAATGATTTCACAATAGAAGCATAAGTGAGCTCTTCAGAATTTTCCAGATGATACGAGTCGTCGGTGAGGCCGAGTTTTACGAAAACATCCCAGGCACGACAGTAACCGGCATGTCGCAGAGTACCACGCAATAACGTGGGAATAGTATCGATACCATAATGATGACGGTAAGCCAGTGAATCACGGTTTGCATAACCATCAAATGATCCCATGCCATCAACAACTATTGTTTCAATTTCTGTAAAAATTCTATTGTAAGGAATAAATTTATATTCGCCGTTTCTGATGTAACGTGCTGTTCCTTGTCCGGCTAAAATTACATTCCTTGGATTCCATGAAATTTTATATCCCCAGGGATTATCATTCGATTCCGGAGCAACCAATCCACCGGTATAAGATTTGAATGTAGTTAGTTCGCCACCTTTTGCATGTATGTTGTCAATTACCTGCATGGCCGACATGTGATCAATTCCAGGATCCAGACCACATTCATTTAACAAAATGATACCTGCTTCTTTAGCATCTGCATCAAGCGATTTTATTTCATCTGAAAGATAAGAAGCAGTTAAAAAATGTTTTTTAAATCTGACACAATCTACAGCTACCAAATGATGCAAGTGGGGTGGAAGTAGTGAAATGATCAGGTCAGCTTGTTGCACTTCATATTCCCTTTGAGCAGCATCATTGACATCAAATTTAACCGGTCGGCCGGCAGGATTTGAACCGCATTTTGATTGAGCCGATTCTATCGAAACATCACAAATGGTAACCAACCATTGCTGATTATTAGCATTATCAA
The DNA here is from genome assembly GCA_963169675.1 of Bacteroidota bacterium. GTDB lineage: Bacteria > Bacteroidota > Bacteroidia > AKYH767-A > OLB10 > JADKJB01. The sequence goes on along the minus strand of CAUJFJ010000013.1, from coordinate 10,182 downwards.
GTAAATATTTGATCAGAGAAGAGGAGGAGCGACCGGCTCCCAACAGCAGTATTTTTTTCATAAAAGTTAAAATAACGGTGCGAAATTACCAATTATTCAGGTGCTGTGATTCATTCCTTTTGCCGTTTGATAAAAAGAATAGCTGTTTCCTGTTTTGAATTGATTTTTTTTAGAATTTGGCACAACAATTGAATATTGCCCGGTCTCAAAACTAAATGTCATGAAATTAAACCGATTACTACTGCTGCTAACCTTATTATTAGGGTCGCATTTAACTGTATCCGCGCAACAGTCAAATGCTATTGTTTTCACTGAAAATGGTGAACGTTTTACACTAATATTGAATGGGTTACGACAAAATACGCAGCCTGAAACCAATGTAAAAATTGAAGGCCTAACAGCCAATTTTTATAAATTGAAGGTCATTTTTGAGGATGCGGCACTTGGTCAGAGTAATTTTAACCTGGCAATTGAGCCCGGTTCCGAAACAACTTATATCATTAAGAAAAATAATAAGAACGCTTATGTTTTGCGTCCGATGAGCATGGTGCCAATCGCCGAAGCTCCTCCGGTAACTCAGGGCACTTCAGTAGTAACCTATGATGCCGGTGCCACACCATATACCGGAGATGAAACAGTGGTTCAGCAAACTACAACTACTACCAGTTCAGGAATGCCTGCAACCGGTGGCTCCGTTTCTTTTGGAATGAATGTGAGTGAAAATGGAGGAAGTATCAATATGAATGTTTCAGGATTTGAAGATACTGAAGTTGTTGAGCAAACTACAACGGTGACTACTACAACTACCACCACTTCATCTTCCGGATATTCTACTCCACCACCACCACCCCCTCCGCCAGCTTACCTTCCAGGTTATAATGGTGCAATAGGTTGTCCCATTCCTATGATGCCTCAGGATTTTGAGTCGATGAAGAGTTCTATTAATTCTAAAACCTTTGAAGATTCCAAAATGACTATTGCTAAGCAAATTTTGAATAATAATTGCCTTTTAGCCGGTCAGGTCAGGGAAATTATGTTGCTGTTCACATTCGAAGACAGTCGCCTGGATTTTGCTAAATATGCCTATGGAAGAACTTATGATATCGGAAATTATTACAAAGTAAATGATGCTTTCACATTCGAATCATCTATTGAAGACCTCGACCAGTACATCAGTTCATTCAGGAGATAAATAGCTATACTCAAATATCAGAAAGACCTTCATCCGGAGGTCTTTTTTTATGGAAATAAGTGTGAATTAATCCATCAGCTATATCTTATCTTTGCCAAAAAAAAGATCCATGAATTTAATTAAAGTCTCGGCCATTTCAGGGGCTCTTGCAGTGATTCTGGGTGCATTTGGAGCGCACACTCTGAAGCAACACCTCACGCCGGAGCAATTGCAAACATTTGAAACTGGTGTACGTTATCATTTTTATCATTCTCTGGCACTTTTGGGATGTGGCATGTTGCAACTGATGGGATTTGAAAAACAGGTAAAAACACCGGCCATTTTATTTCTTTCCGGAATTCTCTTCTTTTCCGGTTCAGTTTATCTTTTAGCAACCAGAAGTTTGCTTCACATTGAAAGCTGGAGCTGGCTGGGGCCGGTAACTCCCATTGGAGGATTGTTTTTTATTGCCGGATGGTTATCCCTGGCATTTGCAACTTACTCAACAGCAAGTCGGAAATAATATGCAAACCAACTATAGTTTATTGAAAGAACGTCTGTGTAAAATCGCCGACATCAACTACGCTTCGGCTTTATTGCAATGGGATCAGGAAGTGTACATGCCTGAAAAGGGAGGAGAAATTCGCGCGCAACAATTAGCAACGCTTGCCGGAATTTCTCATGAAGAAAGTACTTCTGCAGAATTAGGTCAGTTACTAAATACATTGAGTAGTGAAGCAGGTTTAACTGAAAAAGAACTTCGGAATGTAAAAGAAGCACTTCGGAATTATAAGGATCGCATTAAGTATCCAACCTCTTTCGTTATTGAAATGAGCAGTACCGTTTCAGCAGCATTCAATGCCTGGCATGCTGCTAAAACAGGGAACGATTTCTCTTTGTTTGCACCACATCTTCAAAGGCTGGTCGATTTGAAGTTGAAAGAATGTGAATTGCTCGGATATGATGCTCATCCTTATGATGCACTTATCAATCAACATGAACCCGGATGTACTACTGCAGAATTGGTTGCTGTTTTTGAGCAGGTTAAAAACAGGTTGGTTCCTTTTGTAAAACAAGTGTTAGCAAATACGCAACCCGACGATAGTTTTACAAGATTAAAATATCCAAAAGATAAGCAATGGGAATTTGGATTGGATGTACTTCGTAATATGGGTTATGATTTTACCGCAGGACGTCAGGATATTTCGTCGCATCCTTTCACCATTAATTTCAATAGCCGCGATGTAAGAGTAACTACACGAATCAATGAAAACGATTTGTGTGAAATGATCTGGAGTTGCATTCATGAAGGCGGACATGCCCTTTACGAACAAGGATTGCCTTTCGATGATTATGGTTTGCCCTCCGGAGAATATTTATCGCTTGGAATTCACGAATCACAATCACGTTTGTGGGAAAATAATGTTGGCAGAAGTTTTGAGTTCTGGTCATTTCATTACAAAAAATTGCAAGAGACTTTTCCGGAGCAATTAAAAGGAATTTCTCTTGATGAATTTTATAAAGCAATTAATAAAGTAGCTCCATCATTAATCAGAACAAATGCTGATGAATTAACATATCATTTGCATGTATTGATTCGGTTCGAAATTGAGGTGGGACTAATGGAAGGGAACATCAAAGTTTCGGAACTTCCAGCTGTTTGGAATGCAAAATACAAAGCTTATCTGGGAATTGATGTTCCGGATGATGCCCGTGGTGTGCTTCAGGATGTGCATTGGTCACATGGAAGTTTTGGTTATTTCCCAACTTATTCACTAGGCAGTTTTTATGCGGCACAATTTTATCATGCTGCATTAAACGAACACCCTGAAATAAAGTCAGAAATAACCGCCGGAAATATGTCTGGTTTGCTGCATTGGTTACGCGAACATATTCACGCTCACGGAAGGCAGTTCACCAGTCAGGAATTATGTCGCCGGATTACCAGTAAGGAGCTCGACTTCAACGAATTTATGACTTATGCAGAGCAAAAATTTGGAAATGGCAAATAAGAACTGTGGATTTTGCTTTAAAATTCATCTGTTTATCATTCCAATTTAGTACCTTTATTGTTTCAATCAGTTTACCCAATTTAGTCAAAAAGCACTATGAAGAATTTTATTTTAGCCTCTGCAATTGTTTGTTTGTCAGCTTCGGCTTGTCATTCACCGAAGGCTGCTGCTACAGCTGAAACAACACCAACTCCGGTAACAGCTTCAGCACCTGCGCCATCACCAGCCACCGTTCAATCAACAGTTTCACAAGCACCACTCGATGAGGTAATTATGTCAGATCAGGATAAGGTAAACGGAAATTTCTACCGGCTAATCGTTTCATTTATCTCCATTGGAGAAGGTACCGACAGGCAAGGCCGGGAGACTTTGGACGGAGTTTTGACGGACTGGAAAACTAAGAAAGGAAAAGAAATAACCTTTGAAAGTGTGGCCTGGGGAAGGGAAGGTGAAAATGATTTCTGCTTCAGAATCAATAACTTAAATGAAAAGGAGCAGCAAATGTTTGTTTCCGACATGAAAACGGCGTTTAAAGGACGCTCGTTAGTCCAGATAACTGAAAATCAACCTTGTGTACATAAAAGATAGGGGCTTGTGATGCCTCGCATTTTTTCTTAACTTTGCAACGCTCAAAAAAAGGCTAAAACATGAACGAATTTGGATTGAAATCACCGGAAGCAACTGTTGCATCTCTGGGGTTAAAAAACGTTTCGGCTGCGTATTGGAATCTCACACCAGCCGAGCTAATTGAAGAAACTATTTTACGTGGAGAGGGTGAATTGACTGATACCGGAGCCCTTGCTGTTGACACAGGAGAGTTTACCGGTCGTTCTCCAAAAGACAAATTTATCGTTTGTGATGCAGAAACCGAAAAGAATGTTTGGTGGGGTGACATCAATATTAAATTTGAACCTGAGAAATTTGATCGCCTGTATAACCGTGTAATGGGTTATTTAACCGGTCGCGAAATTTATGTCCGCGATTGTTATGCATGTGCTGATCCTGAGTATCGCTTAAATGTTCGTGTTGTAACTGAAACACCATGGCAGAATTTATTTGCCAATAATTTATTCCTGCGTCCTTCCAGAGAAGAAATCATGAGTATTTCTCCTGACTGGACTGTAATTTCTGCTCCCGGCTTTAAAGCGGTGCCTGAAATTGATGGAACACGTCAGCATAATTTTGCAGTGCTGAATTTCACTAAAAAAATTATTCTTATTGGTGGAACTGGATATACCGGCGAAATTAAAAAAGGAATTTTCTCTGTGTTGAACTATGTATTGCCACAACACCGTAATGCATTATCAATGCACTGTTCAGCAAATGAAGGTCAGAATGGCGATGTTTCTATTTTCTTCGGTTTATCAGGAACAGGAAAAACTACTTTGTCTGCAGATCCAAATCGTCCACTAATTGGTGATGATGAACATGGTTGGTCTGATAAAACCGTTTTCAATTTTGAAGGTGGTTGCTATGCAAAATGCGTGAATTTATCGGCTGAAAAAGAACCACAGATTTACAATGCAATCCGTTTCGGTTCATTGCTTGAAAATACCGATTTCTTCGAAGGTACTACTACAGTTGATTACGATAGCACATCTAAAACTGAAAATACCCGTGTAGCATATCCTGTTAATTTTATCGATAATGCAAAGCCGGTTTCTATTGGTAATGCACCTAAAAATATTTTCTTCCTTACGGCAGATGCTTTTGGTGTGCTTCCTCCAATTTCCCGTTTGGATGCAGGTCAGGCAATGTATCACTTCATTTCCGGTTACACTGCAAAAGTTGCAGGAACAGAAATGGGAATTACAGAACCTACCACTACTTTCTCTGCTTGTTTCGGAAAAGCATTCCTTCCATTACATCCGGCAAAATATGCTGAGTTGTTAGGTAAGAAACTTAAAGAAAGCAATGCAAGAGTTTGGTTAGTTAACACCGGATGGTCTGGTGGTGCTTATGGCGTTGGTTCAAGAATCAAATTGTCATATACCCGCGCTCTTATTACAGCTGCATTAAATGGTGAACTCGATAATGTTGAGTTCGAAACATTACCTGTTTTCGGATTGAAATTCCCGAAAGCTTGTCCGGGTGTTCCTGCAGAAATTTTAAATCCTCGTGCTACCTGGTCTGATAAGGCTGCTTATGATGCAAAAGCAAATAGTCTTGCTTCTGCATTCCTGAAAAACTTTGATCAGTATGCTTCAGGATCATCAGCAGAGATTCTTGCTGCTGCTCCTAAAGTAGAAGTGGTTGCCTGATAAATGGCTTTCACATTAAATATAAAACATCCTCCCGCAACGGAGGATGTTTTTTGTTTTGCGACATTTCGTTTCAGTATTTAAAAGCGAATTTTATGAATTTATTTTATGCTCCTGGAATCATTGGCGAAACTTACACACTCGATGAGGTAGAGTCGAAACACGCAGTTCAGGTATTGCGGCTGAAAGAAGGGGATGAAATTATTTTATTGAATGGAACAGGGATAATTTATACTGCTTCTGTTGTTAAAGCTCACCACAAGAAATGCGAGGTTTCCATTTTAGCTTCGAAAGTAATGCCGGAACGGAATTGTAAATTGCATATAGCTGTTGCGCCAACAAAAAATAACGATCGCTTTGAATGGTTTCTTGAAAAAGCAACGGAGATTGGTGTGTCGTCTGTAACACCGGTAATTTGTGACAGGTCTGAACGGCGTGCTACCAATCATGAGCGCTTTGATAAGGTTATCATTGCTGCCATGAAGCAATCGATGCATGCTTTTAAGCCGGTGCTGAATTTACAAACCGATTTCAGGCAATTCATTCTAAATTCTGCACCCGGATTTATTGCGCATTGTATGGATACTCCAAAGATGCCCTTAAAGCAATGTAATTTTGATCCTAAAGGTGTTTCGGTGCTGATTGGACCCGAAGGTGATTTTACTGCTGAAGAGGTGGCTTTTGCGGTGCAAAATGGCTGGACTCCTGTTTCATTGGGTAGTTCCAGACTTAGAACCGAAACAGCTGCCTTAGTAGCAGTTCATACGGTGAATTTAATGATGGATAATTCCTGAAACAGAATTACGTTTGAGTTGTAGCCAATGTTTATAAATAATTTAATATTTACGATTGCTATTTCATAATTTTGAAAGATGATTCGAAAACTGATTCCGGTTTTGTTGCTTCTTAGCTTATGCTCGTTTACCCCTCCGGCACCGGCATTAAAAATTGCATTGTTAAAATATAATGGCGGCGGCGACTGGTATGCTAACATGGAAACCTCACTCCCGAATTTAATTCGTTTTTGCAATCAGAATCTGGGAACCAATATTGATCCCGAACAAGGAGTGGTGGAGGTGGGGAGTCCGGAAATTTATAATTATCCTTTTGTGCATATGACCGGTCATGGGAATGTTGTTTTTTCATCTCAGGAAGCGGAAAATCTGCGGAATTATTTAATCGCAGGCGGGTTTTTGCATATTGATGATAACTATGGTATGGATCAGTTTATCCGTCCCCAACTAAAAAAGGTTTTTCCTGAACTGGATCTGGTGGAATTGCCCTTTTCTCATCCCATTTATAATCAGAAATTCAGTTTTCCAAACGGACTACCTAAAGTGCATGAACACGACAATAAACCACCCATTGGATTAGGCCTGATCTTTAATGGCCGCCTGGTTTGTTTTTACAGTGTTGAAACCGATTTGGGTGATGGTTGGGAAGATCCTGATATTCATAAAGATAGCCAGGAAAACCGAACCAAAGCCTTGCGAATGGGGGCCAATCTGATTCAATATGTCTTTACCAAATAAGGCTACATATCCATGTGGTTGAAAATCAGAGTGACTGGCATTTTTTATCTTTGGATCCTACCTTCCTTATAAACCAAATTCATCTATGAAAACCAAAATTCAAATTATGTTGCTTGCCCTTGGAATTGGTGCTCTTGCATCCTGTTCTTCAGAAAAGAAAAAAGAGGAGACTCCGGCTTTTCCTCCAATTGCCGTAACTTATCCTGTTACTGAAAAAGATACTACGGTGTCTGATGATTACCATGGAACTGTAATTGCCGATCCATATCGCTGGCTGGAATATGATACTGCTGCAAATGTGGAAGCATGGGTATCTGCTCAGAACAAAGTTACGTTCGATTATCTGGGACAAATTCCTTTCCGTTCCAAAATAAAAGATCGTTTAACTGAAATTTTTAATTATCCAAAATACTCTTCACCATTTCGTGTTGGAGAATATTATTTTTTCAGCAAGAATGATGGTTTGCAAAATCAGTCTGTAATTTATTATCAAAAAGGAATTGATGGTGAACCAACAGTTTTCCTTGATCCAAATAAAATGTCGGAAGATGGAACTGCTGCTGTGTCATTGCTTGGCGCCAGCAAAGATCATAAGTACATGGCTTATGCTGTAAATCAGTCGGGCTCTGATTGGCAACAAATTAATGTGATGGAGATTGCCACTCTGAAAAAGATGGATGATGAATTAAACTGGGTGAAATTCTCAGGTGCTGCCTGGAAAGGTGATGGTTTTTACTATGCCCGTTACGATGCTCCTGCAAAAGGCAAAGAGTTGTCTTCTAAGAATGAATACCACAAAATTTATTTTCACAAACTGGGAACACCACAGGCCAATGATGAATTGGTTTATGAAGATAAAAAATTCCCATTGCGTTACTATGGTGCACAAACTACCGAAGACGAATCTTTCCTGATCATTTATGTTTCTGAAGGTACTGATGGAACTGAATTATATTCTAAAAATTTAGCTAAGGGTCAGAAAGATTTCACCATGATATTCCCTGGCTTTAATGACAATGCTACTGTAATTAATAATGTTGGTGAGAAACTGATTGTTCAGACAGATGCGGATGCGCCGAATCAGAAAATTGTTTCGATTGATCCGATGAATCCTGCCAAAGACAAATGGACAACCATTGTTGCTGAAAAAGAAGAGTTGCTTGAAGGTACCGGTACTGCTGGTGGAAAATTATTTGCTTCCTACCTGAAAGATGTAACAACCCGGGTTTACCAGCATGATATGACCGGTAAAGTAGAGCGTGAAATTCAGTTGCCTGCATTAGGTACTGCAGGTGGTTTTGGTGGTAATTTCGATGATCAGTTCAGTTTTTACACTTTTACTTCCTTCACGTATCCTCCAACAATTTACAAGTATGATATCGCATCCGGAAAATCTGATGTGTTCCGCAGTTCAGAGGTGAAATTCAAGCCTGAAGATTATGAAACAAAGCAGGTTTTCTTCACCAGCAAAGACGGTGCAAAAGTGCCTATGTTTATCGTTCACAAAAAAGGAATTAAACTGGATGGCACCAACCCAACCATGCTTTATGGTTACGGTGGATTTAATATTAGTTTAACACCTTCTTTCAGTACATCACGAATTGTGTTACTCGAAAACGGTGGTATTTATGCTATGGTGAATCTTCGTGGTGGTGGTGAGTATGGTGAGAAATGGCATGAAGCAGGAAAATTATTCAAGAAGCAAAATGTATTTGACGATTGTATTGGTGCAGCTGAATATCTCATTAAAGAAAAGTATACTTCTGCCGATCGCCTTGCATTAATGGGAGGTTCTAATGGTGGACTTTTAGTAGGTGCTGTTGTGAATCAGCGTCCTGAATTATTTAAAGTTGCTTTCCCTGCTGTTGGAGTAATGGATATGTTACGTTTCCACAAATTTACTGTAGGTTGGGGATGGGTTGTAGAATACGGTTCCAGCGACAGTCTCGATCATTTCAATAACCTGATCAAGTTTTCCCCGGTGCATAATGTAAATCCTGCTGCTGAATATCCTGCTGTTATGGTAACAACTGCCGATCACGATGATCGTGTTGTTCCTGCACATTCTTTCAAGTACATCGCTACTTTGCAGGAGAAAAGAGGAGCAAACAAAAATCCTTTGTTGATAAGAGTAGATGTTAAAGCCGGTCACGGTGCTGGAAAGCCAATCTCTAAAACTATTGAAGAACAAGCTGATATATGGTCGTTCATGATGTATAACATGAACGTTCAGCCTATCTACAAATAATTTAACCTATTGAATTTCAAGCCCCGGATCAAAAGTCCGGGGTTTTTTTATTCCTTATGCTATCTTTGAACATCCATTACGGAACCTTATGGCAAAAATTTTAATACTATTTGCTCATCCCTTGTATGAAAAATCAAGGATTCACAAAGCGTTGAAGAAAGCCATTCCTGAAACTTCTGATATTACATTCAGGGATTTGTACGAATTATATCCTGACTTCAATATTGATATCAAAAAGGAACAGCTGTTTCTCGTACAGCATGATATCATAATTTGGCAACATCCTGTTTACTGGTATAGTGTACCTCCTTTGCTGAAACAATGGATAGATATGGTTTTGGAATTTGGCTGGGCCTATGGTCCCGGTGGCGATAAACTGAAGGACAAATATTTGATGAATGTTGTATCTGCTGGTGGCCAAAAGGTAGTGTACAATTCAGAAGGAAGAAACAGATTTACGTTACGGCAGTTTTTTGTACCACTCGAACAGACCGGTACATTATGCAGTATGAAATATCTAGCGCCGTTCGCTGTACATGGCACTCATCTGTTAACTAATGATGAAGTGCGTGAGTATGGAGCTCAGTATAAAAAGTTGCTGAATAAATTAATGAATAAAGAAATTGATATGGTGCTGGCAGCCAATAGTGAATGTATGAATGATTTAATTCAGTAAAATAAATCAGTTTATGGAAGGAAGTTTTCTGAAAACAGCATTGGTATTTCTGGCCAGTGCAGTAGCATTTGTTCCCATCGCCAAGAAACTGGGAATGGGATCGGTGTTGGGTTATATTTTCGCCGGCATTGTAATCGGACCTTTTGTGTTAGGCTTTGTTGGTGAAGAAGGTCAGGATATTATGCATGTAGCAGAATTCGGAGTTGTGATGATGCTTTTTCTGATTGGACTGGAACTCGACCCGCGCGAATTTTGGAAGATGCGAAAGACTATAGTCGGTTT
>CAUJFJ010000012.1 GCA_963169675.1 Bacteroidota bacterium | reverse complement strand
GGGGTTGCAACCGGCTTAATGCTGTATGATGGTTGTCCGATGTCGACTTGCAGTGGTGTGTCAGGAACTTGTGTTGCTTCGGCACAAGATATTACAGGAAACAAAACATTGTGTGTTTCTGTGATTGCAGGACATGAATATTATTTGATTCTTGACGGTGATGGCAATTGTAACGATTATGACAATGTTTTTATTTCTGCTCCAAATACCGGAGCAGCGGGTACAACTTGTGCAAACCCCATTACGATAGTATTACCATTTAATGCTCCAAACCAATCTACAGCATGTATGGGAGATGACTATAACAACAGTACTTCCGGTTCGTGTATGTCGTTGTATGAATCGGGGGAAGACCTGGTTTATCAATATATATCATCAGGTAATGAGTGCATAGGTGTTGTACTCGACAATATGTCTACTACTTCAATGGGCTTTTCTGTTTATCTGGGATGCCCTGGTGCAGGTGGAATTTGTATGGGTTCATTTGGTGGTTCTGCTCCACTAATTTCAAGTATCACGTTAAATGCTGCCGGGACTTACTATTTCATTATCGATTCATGGGCACCTCCTTCATCTGTTAGCTATGACATTACCATTACTTCCTATGGAAACACCTCACTTCCAAATGAACAGCCCTGTGGTGCAGAATTTATGTTAACCGGTGTTGTTACTTTTGGTGATAATCACGGTTCCACCGGCGCAGGCGAACCTGCAACACCCGGCGGCTGGTCAGCACCAGGAACTATCAACACCGTTTGGTTTTCAACTGTTGTTCCCCCTTCCGGAAACATCACCATATCAACACAACTTATCACCTTAGCGAATACACAAATAGCAGTCTATACAGGAAACTGTAATTCATTAACACAAGTTGGATGTAATGACAATGGTTCAGCATTGTCGCTTGCATCATCCCTGAATTTAACTGGACTCACACCGGGTGATACTATTTTTATTAGTGTCGATGGTTCTAACAACCTGATGGGGACTTTCAATATTCTGGCCGTAGAAAGTGTTATTGGAAACGCATACAACAATCAGGATTGTTTAGGAGCAATTAATGTATGTAATCCGGTGATCAGTCAGCCAAACAGTTTCTTTGGTCCCGGACTGATCGAAGAAATTCCTGCCCCCGGTAATGTGAGTAATCCAAGCGCAAATCCTGCCGGCTACAATTCCGGATGCTTACTATCCGGTGAGAGAAATATCGTTTGGTTTTCTGTTCATATTACATCTCCCGGATTACTTAGCTGGAAACTTACACATCTTCCGGGATGCTATGACTGGATCATGTATGATCTCACCAACAATACTTGTCAGGACATTCTTAATAACACCCTTGCTCCTGTTCGTTGCAACTGGAATGGAGCCTGTTTAACAACAGCAGGAATGATGAATCCGGTTCCGCCGGGAAGCAGTCCATTTGACTTTCAATTACCATTACCTGTGGTTGCAGGTCAGACTCTTGTACTTGCACTTTCAAACTGGAGTGGTACAAGTGGAAGTTTTACTCTTGATTTCTCAAGTTCAACATGTGGAATTGGTGGCTCTAATGCTTTGAACTGGTCGGGGGCAACCAATACATCCTGGCAAAACAGTACCAACTGGGGTGGATGCAGTGTTCCTGCATGTGGCATTAATACGAATATTTTTCCGGCTACCAATCAACCTGTAATATCAACCAATGTAACGGCACAGAACATTACCATACTTCCTGGTGCATCCTTAACCATAAATCCAAATATTACTTTGACAGTATGTGGTAACTTCACCAACTTCGGAACACTTCATATCGATCCAACTTCTACTATTCTTATGAGTAATGGAAGTGTACTGCAAAATTTTGATGGCTTACTTACTGCATCAAACAGTTTGGGAAATGTTGTTATAACCAAAACAGGTGGTAGTGTAAATCTGAACAGCACTACAGAAATTGCAGGTGATCTTACTACCAGCAACAACAATAGCATTTTGAATTTAAATGCTAACCATTTGAAAGTGCAGAAAAATATATTCAATGCTTTAGGATCTGTAACATTTAATGGAACCACTTCCGGAAGCACCCTGGAATTTAACGGATCGGTACCTCAGACATTCTTTACCAATGGAAACATCAATACAACGAATTTAATTTTGAGTCATCAAAGTACCGGAGTAACCCTAAGCGGTGGCAGTATCATATTAGATGCAACAGGATTGTTAACTCTAGACTCAGGAAATGTTATTACAGGCACCAATGAAGTTGTTGTAAATAATCCTGATCCTGGCGCAGTGGTTGGTGGACATGCAACTAGTTTTGTGCAAGGAAATTTGAGACGTGCCTTGAGCGGTAATCCCGATTTATATACTTTCCCTGTGGGACATGCAACAAAAGGGTACCAATTAGCAGAAGTGAATTTCACCACACCAACCTTAATTCCCACTTTAGTGGCAAGTTTTTCTGCTTATCCGGTGGTTCCAACAGGACCTGTTACAGGCGATTGTTTTTCCTATAATTACAGTCTGCTGCCTGTACTTGACAATGGGTATTGGAGTATTCTGCCTTCGGCAAACGGAAACAGTGGAACATACAATATATCGCTGTACAACACTTCCTATTCGCCAACAGCAAATTATGCTACTGCACTACTTTCACCATTGAGTCCGCCCACATCTGTCAGCTGGACCTTAAGCGGAACATGTGTATCGGGAAGTGATGCAACACTTACCATGAGAAATGGCATGAATGGATTTGGATATTTTGGAGTAGGACTTGCAGTACCAAGTCCACTGCCTATAGAACTCATAACATTTGCAGGAAAACAGGATGGTGAGAAAAATAAACTATGGTGGGTAACTGCATCTGAAATAAACAGTGACTTCTTTATACTTGAATCATCATTGGATGGGAATCTATTCAAGCCGGTGGCAACACTAAAAGCAGCAGGTAATTCGAATAACACCATTATGTATGAAATTGCAGATGAGTTCCCGGCAGCTATGACTTACTACCGTTTAAAAGAAATTGATTATGACGGAGCAGGATATACGAGTGAGATAATATCCATAAAAAGAGAAGTAAAAATATCTTCTCTACAGTGTATGCCAAATCCTACAGCAAACAATTTGCATATACAATTCCAACTTGAAAATGCCGGCCACGCATCACTGGAACTATACAATGCAACCGGCAAAAAGGTAGCTTCGCTGATGAATCAACAAGTTGAGCCGGCTAAATTTGATATCGAAACCGATCTTCGTGAGCTTCCAAACGGGGTTTATTATCTAATACTTTCATCTGATATTAGTACAGAAACTAAACGAATTGTGAAAATGTAATTTGTGTAAGACGAGGTGTTTAAAGGCTGGCCCTACTTAACAAAAAAATTCTTACTTGATTGTATATTAACTGTTTAACTCATTTTCGGCATTTTGAAGCAACATCATTCGCAGGTATGAATTGCCTTTCAGATATCACTTTTTTCACTTATATTTGATTTTAGGTTCTGACGCTTTTTCCATTACATTTGTCTGAAGCAATTTGCTAAACATACAAATCATGAAATTTTTTTTCATAATTATTTTAACAGCGGTATTAATCTTTCAACAGATGCCTTCAAAAGCCTCGCATGCTGTTGGCGGGGAAATTACCTGGTCTTGTGTGGGTAACGGTAAATATAAATTCCGATTTATATTTTACACCGATTGCAATGGTATTTTTCCATCGAACTCGTTTCCCATTGAAACAAATGTTCCAGGTGTTAGCATAATACAAACTAATTTAATTCAAATAAATGATTTAATACTACCAGGATTGCAAAGTGATGGGATATCTCCTTGCTTCAACTGTTCTACAAATCCGCCATCAGGAGTACAAATAGGACTTATTCGTGAAAGTATTTATGAATCAGACTCTATCTTTTTACCCGGTATTCCCCCATCTACAGGATGGTGGTTTATTGCCGGAGAATGTTGCAGATTTTCTATGTTGAGTAATATTCCCTCTGCATCCACTTTAGATTTTGCAACCCGGGCGGTAATGTTTCCATTTAACGGACAGGTTCCGGGGCAATGTTCAGACAACTCTCCTTATTTTGTTGAAAAACCAAAACCCACCTTTTGCATTGGCCAGCCATTAGAAATGAATTATGCAACCAAGGACATCGATGGCGACCAACTTTCTTATGATTGGGCGTATCCAATTGATGGGTCAGGAAATAATGTTATGTATGGGGGCTCCTACTCTTTAAGCAATCCCTTTCCCGGGCCTCAGCAAAATCCTATGAACACCTATTCTGTTCTAAATAATAAAACCGGGCAGCTTTCACTGACAAACTATAATACGGGAGTTTTTGCAAGTGTAATAAAAGCCACATCATTTAAATGTAATCAGAAAGTGGCTGAAATATATCGGGAATATACATCCATATTTGTTCCTAACTGCAACACTTTGCAGGGAGGCAATCCCAATCACCTTCCAAATTGTAATGCGCCATTTTTCGATAATGTAACCGGTCTACAAACATCCTATTCAGATACTGTTTCCGTTGGCGATACTGTTTCATTTTTCTTAAATGCATCCGATCTTGATTTCTTTACAAATGGTACACTGCAACAAATAACAATGAGCGGTGATGGAAGTCAGTTTGGTACTAATTTTACAGATCCTAACAGTGGCTGTCAAAATCCCCCGTGTGCAACACTTTCACAAACGCTTCCTGTTACTTCATCCGGCATTATTAATGTTGGATTTCAATGGATTACTACATGTGATCATCTTTACGATACATCTGCATGTCAGGCGAATTCCAAAACATACTATTTCAACATCAAAATCATAGACAATTATTGTTATTCAAATGGAATAAGGTCTATTCCGTTTAGTATTACAGTTGTAGGTGCTAAAATTACTGTGGCAACAAATGCTACAACACTCTGCACAACATCAAGTCCTGTACTATTGTCGGCTATACCTGCAGGAGGTATCTGGTCGGGACCGGGAGTTACAGGATCATTATTTGATCCTGCAATATCAGGAACCGGTTCGCACACTGTCAGCTACAGTTATACCGATCTGTCCGGTTGCCTTTATGTTGACCAGATAACATTTACGGTGAATAATTGCTCCGGCTTGAATACGGTTGAGAATGATTTCTTTGATGTTGCACCACACATAACATCAACAACCACCACTGTCATTTTCAACGATAAAATATTTACCGGAACAATTGCAATTGCCGACTTAAATGGTAGAATCATACAAACTATTCAAGTTGATAGACAAAGTCAATATGAACTTTCATTAATGGAATTGCCACCGGCGATGTATCAAATAATAATTTCAAATAATTCTTACATAAAAGCTAAAAAAATCATAAAATATTAGCTTAGTTTCTAAATGCAGAATTCTTTTAATCTAATTTATACCTGCGCAACAGAATAAAATAATTTCCTATTGAACTTCCAATGATGATGTCTTGTAAAAATTCTTGGCTCTTGAGGAAATTATTGATTTCTACCTTATTCCTTGTCTTTTATTCTATATCAACAACCGGTCAAATAGCAGGCATCAGGCATTATACTATTTCAGATGGTATTGCCGGTATGAACACCTATATGTGTTTTCAAGATAGCAAAGGGTACATCTGGATTGCGACCAGTGAAGGTGTCAGCAGGTTTGATGGTACATCTTTCACTAATTTTACCAGAAAAGATGGGTTACCTGACAATGATATATTAAGAATCTATGAAGATCCTTATCAACGAGTCTGGTTTTTAAGTTTCAACGGGCAACTTTCATATTACTCTTTAAAAGACAACACCATACATAATGCATCCACAGATAACTTTATTAAAAAACTTTACGTAGGTGCTGGTTTCGAAAACATGTTTGTTGATTCGAAAAACAGAATTTGGTTTAGCTCCCTTGGAAATAAACTAGCGCTCCTGGATGGTGAACGAGTTCAACAAATTGACCTTTCTGATCTCATTACACGAGATTGCATTAGTGTCTCAGAAGACAAGGAAAATAACATCATTATATATTCGGGTTTCAACAAACTTAAATTCGACAATTCAAAAAATACATTTGTAATAAAAGACTCAACAATTGAAGGATCAGTAACCACATTCTTTGGATACAAGCCCGGGATTGATTGTTTTGCAAATCAGAAAATTATTGGAAAAATTGAGAGTGGAGAAATTATTCCATTGCTTGAGTTTAGTGAAACAGACATAAAAAATGACACATATATTACATCAACGCTACACGATTCCCTTTTAATTATTTCAACAACTAACTCTGGAGTTCACGTTTATGAATTATTGCCTGATACAAGAAAAGTTTATCAATTTTCAGTTGAGTGTAACGTTATTTCTTCAATTCTGGATAAAGAAAACAACTTATGGGTTGCAACAAGAAATGATGGTGTGTACATGTTGTCGGAAAGTTTCCGAAGCGGCATTTACTATAATCCACAAATATTTGACAACAAAACAATTCTTACTATCTGTAAAATTGGACCGACGAGCTTTTTAGTTGGAGGAACTGACAATTCTCTTTTCCTACTTGAAAATCAGAAAATCAGAAAAATAAATTTTCGACTGAAAGACAATGCTGATATTGGAAGTATTATTGATATATACCTGGATCCGTTCAAAAATATATGGTTGTCTTGTGACTATGGAGTTCTTAAAACTAGTGTACAGGACATCGAAAATGGTGATGCAAAGTCGGGAGTTTTATTTGATAAAATTAGTAAATATAAATTTAACAGTATACAAATTAACTCCGACGGGAATGGTGTAGCCTCAACATCTCAAAAATTATATCGCATTAAAATTGATAAGCATTCCAAGGCACAGATTTCCATAGATTCCACATTTGCAGCAACTGGCATTCGAATTCTTCAAAGTTTCTCGTATGATAAAAGCACCATTCTTTACTCAAAAACAGATGGATTTTATCGTTTCAAAAACAAAAACTCAGTTAAAAATATAAATATAAACAAATATATATCAAGTTTAATAATAGATATCAGTTTAACTTCCGATTCTACACTTACATTGGCTACCGATGGAGAAGGTTTACTATTCATGAAAGATGAAAAAATTGTGCATCATGTAACAACAAAAAACGGACTTCCATCCATGTCGTGCCGGAAAGTAAGGCACATGAACGATACTGTATTGGTTTGCACCAACAAAGGACTGGCGTTTTTTGCTTATAGAAATAA
>CAUJFJ010000011.1 GCA_963169675.1 Bacteroidota bacterium | reverse complement strand
GAGGGACATTGTTATTTACCAGATCGTAATCCTCATTTTCCAGTTGTATATCGCGGCCGGGCTGAAATCCACCATAAGCCATAGATGTGGAACCACCCCTTACGAAAATCGAGTTCACTGCAGAACTCCTAAACTGATTTTCAACTCCATTTTGGAGACCATATCCGGAACCCAATAATATAATCAGCATGAAAATACCCCAGGCAACACTAAAGCCTGTGAGTACTGTTCTCAGTTTATTTTTACTGATGGTACTGAATATTTCCTGCCATTTATCGAGATCGAACATACTTTTTTATTGAGCAGTTAATTTTTCAGGTACTTCGATAGCGCCGTCTTTAATTCGGATAACCCGGTCGGTCATAGCGGCAATGTCATTTTCGTGGGTAACCACAATCATGGTCATGCCTTCTTTATGAACTTCCTTAAACAATTTCATTACCTCCATGGAAGTCACTGAATCGAGAGCACCGGTAGGCTCATCGGCCAGAATCATTTTAGGTTTGGAAATTAAGGCTCTGGCAATGGCAACCCTTTGTTTTTGTCCACCCGACATTTCTGAAGGGAGATGAGAAGCCCAGTCTTTTAGTCCAACCCGATCAAGATATTCCAGAGCGATTTTATTCCGATCTTTTCTTGTAACTCCCTGATAATAAAGTGGTAAGGCTACATTTTCTAACGCATTCTTGAAAGAAAGCAAGTTAAATGATTGAAATACGAAACCTATAAAGCGATTTCGGTATTGGGCAGCTTTTGCCTGATTCAGGTTCTTTATTAGTGTACCTCCCAGAGTGTAATCCCCCGAATCATAATCGTCGAGAATCCCTAAGATGTTTAATAAGGTCGATTTTCCAGAGCCGGATGACCCCATGATCGAGACAAATTCGCCGGGTTGAATGTGCATGTTTACCCCTTTCAAAACGTGGAGTTTATTCTTCCCAACCTGATAGCTTTTATTGATGTTGCTAAGTGTTACCATATGATGCTACAAAACTAATAAAGGCTTGTATTTTAAATGCTTAAACCTGTCGAAATTTAACTACATGATAGGGTAGTGTAACCTTATTCAGGATGCTTCGTATTTAGTGGTCGCCTCCTTGGAATCACCCGTATTTACTGGGTAAGACGCAAATGGTAGTCGAAAAATTGCCAGTACTAACACATAAATGTGATGTGAAGTCAAGGCGAATGAATTGTAATAAAATAGTTGAAAAGACTTGCATTATTAAATATTTGACTTATCTTTGATCATATAAAACCAACATTATAAAATGAAAGCAACTAAATTGATTGCAATTATTGCCTTTGCAGGGCTGGGAATGGTTACTGAAGGTGCATTTGCGCAAGATGGTGATGCACCACCAATTACACCTGCTCCAACCACTGAAGAAGGTGCAACAACAGAGCCTTATAATGAAACAGTAACCATTGATGGTGCTACTGAAGGCGGAACAAGCGGAGGAACAGAAAGCACTTTTGCAGCTCCTGAAGAAAAGAAAGAAAGACTTCGTGTTTATTCAGGTAAACATGATGGAGTAAACGTGATTGTTGATCCCCGATAAGCGATCAATAAAATTTAAAGAAAACCGGACATAACAGTCCGGTTTTTTTATTTTTGTACCGGAATGGTTGATAGGCAAAACTGCTTTCAACATCAAAGATCAATAATTAATTTATCTTCATTACTATGAAAAAAATTGCCTTAGCATTAGTAGTCGGATTGTCTGTACCAGTTATTGCCGGTGCCCAGGATCGTCGTGATAAAGGGGAATTTATAAAAGCTGAAAATAAATTCTATCAGGAAATTGAGAATAGCATTAAGCTCTTTAATTCTCCAAAACCAGCTGAAAAGCCTCCTGTATTTAAAATGGATTTTGGTTCCATGCAAGCACCTGTTTCAGCTGATGAATTCCAGACCGTTTGGGCTGGAAAACCGGTTTCGCAAGGGATGACCAACACTTGCTGGAGTTTTTCAACTACTTCATTTTTGGAGGCTGAAGTAAAAAGACTTAGTGGCAATGAAGTAAGGTTAGCTGAATTGTATATTGTTTATTGGGAGTATATAGAAAAAGCCCGCGAATTTGTTAAAACCCGGGGTACTTCCTTCTTCGGAGAAGGTTCCGAATCGAATGCCGTTACCCGGATGATGAAAATGTATGGCATTGTGCCGTATGATTCTTATTCCGGTTTTCGTGTGGGTCAAAAATTTCTCGATCACTCCGGAATGTTTACAGAACTGGATCTCTATTTGAAAAGTGTAAAGGCTTCAGGTGCCTGGAATGAACAGGAAGTTATTTCCACTTTTCATGCTATCCTGGATCATCACATGGGGAAAGCTCCGGATCATGTGATGGTAAACGGGAAAAAGTTAACTCCCAAAGAATATATGACTCAGGTGCTCAAATTAAATCCTGATGATTATGTTGACTTCATGTCACTTAAACAGTCGAAATATTATACCATTGCAGAATATGATGTTCCGGATAACTGGTGGAATTCTGCAGACTACCACAATGTACCCTTAGATGATTTTATGTCAATTATTAAATCGGCCTTGAAAAAAGGGTTTTCTATTGCAATTGGTGGTGATGTTTCAGAGTCGGGCATTCTGGGCAGCAAAGGAATTGCAGTGGTTCCAACTTATGATATTCCATCCGCATATATTGATGAAAATGCCCGTCAATTACGATTTACAAATGGTTCCACCACCGATGATCATGGTGTGCATTTGGTTGGTTGGGTTGAGAAACCAAATGGTACCTGGTTTTTGATTAAAGATTCCGGCAGCGGTGCACATAATAATCCAGTTAGTAAAGGCTATTACTATTATCATGAGGATTATGTTAAACTAAAAATGATGTCATTTACAGTTCATAAAGATGCTGCTAAAGATGTACTTGCTAAATTCCCTAAAAAATAATCTCCTTCAAAAATTAATATTACTATGAAAAAAATACTAATCATACTTGTTGTAATGCTGGCTGGATATCTGCCTGAATTAAGTGCTCAGGAATCAAAAGCTCCTGCCTCCTGTAAAGTATATTTGAATGATAAAGTTATCAGTGATGTTACCATAGCCGATGCTTTGGCATGGACAGAATTAACGCCTCCTACAGTGCAATGTGATGACGGGAAAATTTATAAACTGGAAACTTTTCAGATTAATTATCTCACTCTAAAACCTTTCATGAACAAAGATTTTGGAATTGGGGAAGGTGGTTTCCCGATTCTGGCCCGTGATGCGATCAGAAATGGAAATGTGGGCGATACTGTTATTTTAAAGGAAGTAACTTATACCGACGAGAAAGGCAATAAAAATACCTTGCCAATTATTTCTATCAAACTGAAATAATTTTTGTGCCAATTACTGGTGAAATTTTTGCAGAATTTCTTTTAAGGAAGTCTCCTGACTGGAAATTACCTTCAGGAATTGATGTATTAAATCCTTATACCGATTT
>CAUJFJ010000010.1 GCA_963169675.1 Bacteroidota bacterium | reverse complement strand
GATTATGCGAAACAGGGTACTTTTAATTTTGACTTTAGGGATATTGTTCGCTTCCTGCGAAGACAATATGTTGCTGCGCTCTGAAAAAAAACTCAAACAAGATCTGCAGGGCACATGGCTACGCTCATTTCAGGGACTGCCTGCTTATGTTGATTGTGATGGTGAGGCGCCAGGATCTGACCCGCCAATAGTAATTTCTGAATACTGGACATTCAAAGATAACCGACTTGTAACTTATTATATTTATGAATCAATTCCAATTTGTGAAGTTGGTACTCCAGATTCAACAAAAGCCGATAGAAACGATACAGTAGTTGTAAGTGATTTTAAAATCGATGCAAAAGTATTCAAGGCATTCCTTAAACTACAACTTATTTCCGGTGCTGTTGATTCATCAGGAAATAGTCAGTTTGTCGATAAATGGGAATTTGTTGAATTGAGCAATGATGTCCTTTACCTCGCCGCCGATGATCCTGCCGGCAGCGGAGCCGTGCAACGTGAATTTTCACGTGTGAAATAATTTAGATCATGTTTTTCTCCGTAACAGGTCCGAGCTTTCACATTTCATTAAGTTCTTTTTTATTTAAATAATTTCTTTTAAAAACGGATTTAGGGAATGATAAATTTTAGATGATAAATGGGAAATCAATTAAAAAATCAAGTTTTTGATTAAACATCAATTTTCAATATTCTATTCTTGTTGAAGGATGCTAAATTCATCTCTGCCGAAAAGTTCCCCTTATTGCTTATGACCTATGACTTTATTGCGGCTCTGCCGCAAGTAATCTTGTTGTGAAAATTAACGGAATCCATTTCTTCTAAAATAGTAACAGTCAGAAGAAAATTTCTGAATAAATCAAATCCCTTTTTGTCATGGACTAAAAAAGGTAACTTTAGAAAACAAAAAATGACGTGTTAAAAAGTGTTTCTGAACGATATGCGACCCCTTCAGGGTCGTGAGTGTTTAGGTAAGTCTCATAATAAGATATGCGACCCCTTCAGGGTCGATGAGGATTAAAGATTTGGAAAATACCAAACTAATATTCATCCATTAATTCCCAATGACTTTTAATGACCCAATGACAGCGGCTCTGCCGCAAATGACCCAATGACAGCAGCTTCGCTGCAAATGACAAAGGAAATTATAAATTATAAATGATAGATGATAGATTGATTCTGCTCAGTCAAAATTCAGGATTCAATTGAAATGCCATTGTTCACTATTCAATTCTTGTTAGTCGCTATTCAACAAAATCATCTTGAGAACGAAAAACCACCTATTTTGGCAGTACCAAAATTAATCATAGGTGAAGGACGAAATTTTAATCAGCCTAAAACCCCACAACTTTTAACTTTCAACTTTCAACCATGTGCAGTCACATCTTTTTACTAAGTCACCCCACTTGTCACTTGCCACTTGTCACTTGAAACTCATGTGCAGCCACATCTTTTTACTCAGGAACAAAAAATCAGCACACCAGCACCCTTCGGCTCTGCTCAGGGCAAGCATTAGCAAATTATTCAATTACCATCTTCTTCACCAACCGCTCCAATTCTGTCTCCACAACAACTAGGTAAACCCCATCAGCCCTACCCATCATAGACAAATCCCTAGTATAGTACCCTTGCTGCACCCGAAGCGGCTCCGAAAGAACAACTTTCCCTTGCATATCATATACTAACAATATGCCGGTTTTGCCTTTCAGGTTGGAGGCATTGATGAATGCTTTCTCCCATGCTGTGTGGTAGAAAACATGAAGGCTGCCAACAGCCGCTGCCCCTGCCAACTCATTTTGCGATACCAACGTATCGCACGGACTGCCTGCAAGCGGACCCAAATCGTAATCGGGGTTGTTTGGCAGACCCCAGTAAGTGCGTTTGCCACCCAAATAAAAACTCCATGGTTGAAAGTCGCATGCTAATCCCGCTGAATCCGGAGAGTTTATTACACTCAAATTCATGTTTTCGGTGTAATACATGGAAGAGTCGTATGGGTAATTGTTGGAGCCGTTGGGTGGAACCCAGGCGCAACTGAAGTATATCTTATTATCAGGGCCTCTTTTTAAGGCTCCTGCTGTAAATGGTGGCCCAGTTGTTTGCCATACCAAAGTTTTTGTTGTTAAAATATTAGCACTCCAGATATCATATTGCCAGAGTTTACTTACTGTCTGAGTAGTAGAACTTACGTACAGATACTGGCCTGAAAATGAAAATTCACTCGACCAATAATATGGGTATGGGCCAATAGATAATGGAGGTTCAATAGTCTGAGTTGAAGATAGTATTCCTGTACACCGATCATAATCGAAGAGTTCAATTATTCCCCCTAAATTCGTAAAACATATTTTAGATGCATCGGGCGATATTGCAATTTTACCAATATTTGTTCCATTTAGATTTCCTATGTTTTGAGGGGTCAAGGCCAATATACCATTTGGTGAAATCACATAAATTAACCACGTATTATTTTCAGTTGGTTGCCCAACCGGCGAAGGCCTCACCATCAACCACCAATCCCTTCCGTTTCCATGTTTGATAGCAAGAATGCAATCAACCATTAAAAAATTCAACAGTTGCACATTTTTCTGCGTCACCGCTCCCAGTCCTCCATCACCCCGCATATCGATCATGGAGTACATCAATCCGAATGGAATGGTTACACCAACTGAGAATAAATAATAAATGGAGTCATCAGCCGGGTTTGGGATAATGACCATTTCCTGATACCAGCCATCTCCAGCAATAGAATCACCATCAAGAAGCTGTTGATGGGAGGAATTATAAATATATCCAGTGGTACTACCAGATACTCCAGACCTTGTATGGGCATAAAATAACAAATCACCACTTGTGTCTGCAATTGAAACACAGGAACCACGGGAAACAACGGAACTTGAAGATGGAACAGGAGCTCCTCCATTGAAATCCAAAGCTGCACTGTCCCCGAAACACCATACGTTTCCACGTTGAGCCTGTAATGGGACACAAGACAATAGGAGCAAGAAAATAATTACGGTCGTTTTAAACAAGGTGATTTATTTTAGAAGATTAAATGACTTAGTATAATATTTTTTAGATTGATCCACACCCCTAATAAAGTAAATTCCCTGTTTATGCGGAGACATATCCAGCAAATAATGGTTATTCGCTATCTCCTTAGAAATCACTAGTTCGCCCATGGAATTATAAATTTCAATTCTGGAAAGTTTCGTTTCCTTCTCTGAAAGTCGAATGTTTAGGACGCCAGTAGTTGGGTTTGGGAAAATTAACATTTCTGATTTATTGTTAACTACAGTTATGGGTTGTTCGAT
>CAUJFJ010000009.1 GCA_963169675.1 Bacteroidota bacterium | reverse complement strand
AATCGATTATGTATTCCACCTTTCTGCAATGTGGTTATTGCATTGCAAAGATTTTCCTCGTACCGCATTCGAAGTGAATATTGCAGGTACCTTCAATGTTCTGGAAGCATGTGTTGCCAATAAAGTTAAAAAATTAATTTACTCTTCTTCAGCATCTGTTTATGGTGATGCGGCAGAAGTCCCTATGCCTGAAACACATCCATTTAACAATAAGAATTTTTATGGTGCAACTAAAATAGCCGGTGAAGCAATGTGCACTGCTTACAACGATCGTTACGGTCTGGAAGTAATAGGGCTTCGCTATATGAATGTGTATGGCCCGGGACAAGATCAGCATGCTGCATATACCGGTGTAATTCCGATTATGCTGAATAAAATTGAAGCGGGGGATGCTCCGGTGATTAATGGAGATGGATCTCAGGCGTATGATTTTATTTATGTTGAAGATGTTGCCAGATGTAATGTAAATGCATTGTTAAGTCCTGTAAAACTTGGTTTTTATAATGTAGGCACCGAAGTACAAACCAGCATTAAACAACTGTGCGACCTTATTCTTCAGTTAAAAAATTCAGACCTCAAAGTAATCTACAAACCTTACAGTGCCGATGATGCCAGAGCATTGGTTCAAAACCGGATTGGTTCTGCGGTGAAAGCACGTGAGGAAATTGATTTTCAATTTAGTTATTCTCTGAAAGAGGGATTGTCTAAATTAATTGAGTGGCGAAAGTCTACCGGAGTAGATAAAAATTAATATTTCAGATATCATTTATTGTGTGCGGGATTAGTGGAATTTACCGGAAACCCGGGAAAGAAGTCAGTTTTGAATTACTGAAAAAAATGACGGATGTACTTGCTCATCGGGGACCTGATGGAGAAGGACAATTCGTAAGAGATAACATTGGCTTTGGTCACCGCAGGCTATCTATCATTGATTTATCAGATGCCGGCAAACAACCCATGCATTCCTCTGATGGAAATATAACAATTACCTATAACGGAGAAATTTATAATTTCAAGGAACTACGTCTCGAGCTTGAAAAACTCGGACACCATTTTCGAGCTAAAACCGATACAGAAGTAATTATAGCAGGATACCAACAATGGGGCGAAGGCATCATCCCAAAACTGAATGGTATGTTTGCTTTCGGATTGTGGGATCATTCCAAAAGAAAATTAATTATAACACGCGATCGATTCGGAATTAAACCACTTTACGTCTGGATCAGAAAAGACGAAGTGGTATTTGCTTCCGAAATAAAAGCCATCTTAGTTCATCCCGAATACAAGACAACTGTAAATCCGGAAGCACTGAATGAATATTTTACGTTTCAAAATCTTTTTAAATTTCATACGCTATTCAAGGACATTCAACTATTGGCTCCCGCTCGAGTCATATCATTTGATGAATCGCTAAACCTTTCTGAATATGCTTATTGGGATTATGACTTCACCAACCGCGATTCGTCAATTTCCGAAAAGGAAGCCATAGAAAAAACTTTGTTTCTGTTTGAACAAGCAGTTAACAGGCAATTAGTTTCTGATGTTCCGGTAGGAAGTTATTTGAGTGGCGGAATGGATTCAGGATCCATCGTAGGTGTTGCGTCTCGTTCGATTCCGCGAATTTCCACCTTTACCTGTGGTTTCGATATGTCGGCAACAACAGGGAGGGAAGCAAACTTTGATGAGAGGCGCGATGCTGAACTCATGGCCAGCTTCTTTAAAACTGAACATTTTGAACAGGTGATCAATGCAGGCGATCTTGCCTGGTCGATGCCTCGCTTAATCTATCATTTGGAAGATTTAAGAGTAGGAATGTCTTATCCAAACTACTACATTTCACGTTTAGCTTCCCGCTTTGTGAAGGTTTGTTTAAGTGGTGCAGGTGGTGATGAATTATACGGCGGTTATCCCTGGAGATACTATCATGTATTCAAGTCACTCGACAGCAATTCGTTCTTCAAAGACTATTACAGTTTCTGGCAGCGACTGGTCACTGATGAAGAAAAAAAGGAGCTATTTACAACCAATACTTATAACAGTATTAAAGATGTAAACAGCAGCTTCGAAGTTTTCAGTAAAGTTTTTACATACAATAAGAAGTTACAGTACAATACACCGGAAGACCATATTGCAAACAGCTTATACTTCGAAGCAAAAACTTTTCTTCCGGCATTATTCATTGTAGGCGACAAATTAGGGATGGCAAGTTCACTCGAAGAACGATTCCCTTTTATGGATAACGATCTGGTAGATTTTGCACAGAAAATTCCGATTAAATATAAACTGGGTAATTTGGAACAGATGAAGCGAATTGATGAAAATGAGCTTGGTAAACTTCGTAAGTTTCAATCACAATTTGATGACGGTAAAAATGTGCTTAGAAAAGCCATGAAGGAAATTTTGCCCTCCGAAATTCTGAATCGAAAGAAACAAGGATTTTCAGCTCCCGACGAATCGTGGTATCGTGGCGAGAACCTGGCTTATGTTAAAGATCTCTTGCTAACAAAAAGCACCATCAGCACTGAATTTATCAGCAAGAAGTTCATTGAAAAAACCATTTATGAACATACTGAAAAAAATGTTAATCACCGTTTGCTTATCTGGTCACTCTTAAGCTTTGAGTGGTGGTGCAAAATATTTTTGGATGGGTATAAGGTAGAAAAATGATTGAGGCAATTGTAACAGCCCTAAGAAAATGAAAATATTAATAACAGGAGCAAAAGGATTTTTAGGATCGGCATTTGTCAATGAATTGGCCAAGGCAGGTAAGCATGAAATTATAGCTCTGGTAAAAGATGCAGGTCCAAACTCCAATACTGTGAAGTATATTTCAGCAGATCTGTCCAATTCCTCATTTACTGATAATATTCCCGAAACCGCTGATTGTGTAATTTATCTGGCACAATCAAATCAATACAGAAACTTCCCATCAGGTGCACCTGATATGTTTGCTGTCAATACAGCAGCTGTAGCATCCCTTCTAGATTGGTCTTCAAAAAATGGAGTTAAAAAATTCATTTACGCATCAACCGGGAATGTGTATGAACCCCGTCAAGAGCTTATGAAAGAAACTCACTCAACCAGACCAAATTCTTTCTATGCGGCATCGAAGCTCAGTGCAGAATTACTCGTGCAATCTTATTCAGGAACTTTCGATACAATTGTTTTAAGAGTATTTTCACTATACGGTCCGGGACAACAAGGGATGATGATTCCCGGCATCATTCAAAAAATATACAACTCAGATCCAATTGCTCTGGCTGAAAATGCAGGCATTTATCTTACACCATTGTATATTGCAGACGCTGTTAAGATGTTGACCCTAATAAGTGAACAACCAGTTTCGTCAGGGATTTACAATTTTAGTGGCCCTGAAACAGCATCTTTAATGGAAATTGTCAAGATATTATCTGATAAAATTGGAAAAACCCCAAACCTGAATATCACATCTGATACACCGGCATGGCTGGCAGGAGATGGTAGTAAACTATACCAATCCATTAATTTCAAACCTGAAACAACATTACAAGAAGGTTTATCTTTAACTATAGACGAACATAAATATGACTGATACAAATACCGCCCAAAGCTTTAGCGATAAATGGAATAACAATCCGAACCTTGCATTTGAAGAAACGTTACGCGAAGGTTCAGAAATATTCAACTGGATTCTCAACCGTAACGGTTTTGCCGATGGCAATGAATTACGATCATTCTTAGCGACAAAAAAACACATTTTAGATGCCGGATGCGGAAACGGCCGGGTTACGGCATTGCTGCAGCGCTATGCGCCTTCAGAATCAGCATTGACAGGTATTGATTTGGTTTCAGCTGATGTTGCAACTGAAAATCTGAAGAACCTCAGCAATGTATCTGTTCACCAAAAAGATTTGTTGGGTGACCTCAGCGACCTTGGTACGTTCGATTTCATTTATTCACAAGAGGTATTACACCATACTAAGAATCCGGTTGGTGCATTCAATAATCTGGTAAGCATACTTGCAAATGGAGGTGAAATTGCCATATATGTGTATAAAATCAAAGCTGCTATAAGAGAGTATACCGATGATTACATCAGAAATGCGATTATAGATTTGCCATACGATAAAGCAATGGATGTTTGCAGAAAAATTACTGAGCTTAGCAAGACACTCAGTGAACTTCAGGTAAAAGTCAAAACTCCGGCTATTGAAGTACTCGACATTCCTGAAGGAGAATATGATATCCAGCGATTTATTTATCATTTCTTCATGAAGTGTTTCTGGAATAATAATCTTTCTTTCGAGGAAAATGCTGCTATCAATTACGACTGGTATCATCCACAGGATTGTTCGCGACATTCATTGGAAGAAATACGGACCTGGTTTAAAGATGCCGGACTCAAAATCACACACGAGTTTGTTGATTTTTACGGAATAACCATGCGAGGGATTAAAGCTTAAGAGACAGCATATCATTTCTATTCCAAAATTAATATCAGAATGAAAGTTCTTCACCTGCCAACCAATATTGCTTCAATGCCTGCCATCACGGTAAAGGCACTGAATCAGGCAGGACACGAAGCAAAAGGATTGATATTAGACAGCACCATCATGCAATCGAGTGACGGTATGGAAGTTTATAATTTCAAGAAAGGCAGTCTGACAAAATATATCACTATTGCCAAATGGTATGCTCGTTTCTATGAACTTGCAAAGTGGGCTGATGTAATTCACTGGTGCGGTAGTTTCAGTAATCCGCTTCTATCAATTACTTTGCCGGTGATCAAACGACTCAAAAAACCAGCAGTAGTCGAGTTTGTTGGTTCCGACATAAGAAATCCCGAGATTGAATTTGCCGACAACCCTTATTACAAAGCTGTTTTTAATAATGGATATGAATATCCTTATGAAAGCGCTGAAAACTCAAAGTCAACTCAGTTGAAATTTGCCCGGGCCGGATTTGATGTAATTGCAATGCCGGGCATGGGACAATACATCGACAAAAGCATCTTTCCGAACCCATATAAAGTCTTCCAACGAATCGATACTTCTAAATTTGAATTTTCACCGCCTAAATCCGAAAATAAAAGACCTCTGATTGTTCATGCACCGACGGCACCGGTAGGAAAAGGAACAATTTATATTGAAAAGGCTATTGAAAACTTAAGAAAAAATCATAACTTTGATTTTGTTCTCATAAAGAACATGAAACACCATGAAGCGCTTGAGAATATAAAGAAATGCGATTTGTATATTGATCAACTAATCTCTGGAAATTATGGAATGGCTGCCATGGAAGCGATGGCATTTGGGAAACCGGTAATTTCATATATGAAGGATTCTGTATTATTCAATGAATTTCCAAATGATTGCCCAATAGTTAATGCGAATCCATCGAATATTGAATCAGTAATTCTTTCAATTCTTTCAAATAAATCTATTCTTGCAGAAACGGGAGTAAAGTCGAGGAATTATATTTTGAAATACCATGAGATAAATACCGTGATTCCGATTTTACTCGACACTTATTCTAATATCATTCGAAAAAAACAATGACCAATTCCACTGAATATCATTTTTCAGACTTCACAAGAGAAAACTACAGAAAGCTGTTACGACTGGCAAAGTCGAAATACAATTTCATACAATTTACTGAAAAACAAATTGCCGAAGGCAGTATTTTATGGAGGCACGATGTTGATTACTCTCCACAATCAGCTTTGAAGCTCGCTAAGATTGAAAATGAAGAAGGAGTAAAATCAACTTTTTTTCTGCTTTTCCACAGTGAATTCTACAATTTATTAGAAAATGTTAATACAGAATGCTTCAAGAGCATTTCTAATCTTGGACATGAAATTGGACTTCACTTTGATGCATCTTTTTACAATATTCAGGATGTTGAAACCCTTGAAAAGTATTTAAATATTGAATCATCCTTTCTAGGGGAAATCCTTCAAACAAAAATCAAAGCTTTCTCTTTCCATAATCCATTTGAATTTGAGTTGAGCTGCAATGAAAATACTTATGCAGGCTTAATAAACACATACGCCAAAAGATTTCATAAAGATATCGGATATTGCAGTGATTCAAATGGATACTGGCGATATAAAAGACTTGAAGATGTTTTAAAAGAAAGCAAATCAGGATCTTTACAAATACTTACCCATCCCGAATGGTGGCAGGAAGAAATCCTTTCGCCAAAACAGCGGGTACTAAGATGTATTGAAGGGCGTTCAGCATATGTAAGAACCAGTTACGAAAACTTCTTAAAGTTACATGGTCGATCAGATATTGATTGGTAAATAAAAAATAACTATGCAAATTTTTTCAATAAAAGATTTACAAAACGCACTCGGCGAAAACATACAATTCGTAGGAGATAGATCTGATATCACTTTTGTCAATGCAAAATCTATCTTTGATGCTGACTCAAATTCACTTACATGGATTTCGTCGAGCCGTAGTGATAAAGATGGATTGATCGAAAACTCATTGGCATCTGTTATAATCTGTGACAACAAAATCGACACTTCAAAATTTAAGAATAAGTATTTTGTTGTAGTTGAAAATCCTAGATTAGCTTTTTTAAGAGCTGTTAAATCATTATTTTCAATTTTACCTGCTTGGGGAATTCATCCAACAGCGTACGTACATCCCGAAGCGATAGTTAATAAAAAATCACATATTGGGCCATTTACATATATAGGTAAATGTGAAATAAATGAAGGGTGCATAATTTATGGCCACAATTACATATATGACAATGTTAAAATTGGGAAAAACGTAATTATTCATGCCGGAACTGTTATCGGAGCAGATGGATTTGGCTATGAAAAAAATACAGACGGAGAATTAGAAAAATTTCCCCACATTGGTGGTGTCATTATTGAGGACGATGTTGAAATAGGTTCAAACACGTGCATAGACCGTGGCACATTAGGAAATACCCAAATAGGCTATGGAGCAAAAATCGATAACCTTGTTCACATAGCTCATAACGTTATCATAGGTAAGCATACTGCAGTAATTGCTAATTCTATGATTGGTGGAAGCACTAAAATAGGTGATTATTCATGGATTGCGCCTTCTGCTTCACTCAGAGACACTATTCAAATTGGCAACAATGTAACTGTTGGTGTTGCCGCTGTTGTCACAAAAAGTATTCCTGACAATGAAACATGGACAGGCAATCCCGCTAAACCACTTGACGAATTTTTAGAAATCCAAAAGAAAATAAAGAACCTTTAAAGCCAGAAATTTTCTACTTCCGGCATTACAAATACTTTGCCTTTAAAAATAATGGCTTGATTTTGATAAAAATTATCCATTATCCAAATAAAAAATCAAACTACCAAATCACTCTAAAATAAAAAAGTCCCTGCCGTTGAGTGGCAGGGACTTCCTTTTAATAAAGTCATTAGTTCATTACTTCACCACCACAATTCGCTTTACAAACGAATTGTTTTTACTGTCGCTGACAGCGAGGTGGTATAATCCGCCTGCGAGAGTACTCACATCAAATTTCTCGATGGTTGTTCCAGCAGCAGCTGTAATGTTACGAACTTCGATGGTGCGACCTGATGCATCCATCAATTGAATTTTAAGCTTTTCAGTATTATTCAATGCGATTTCCACAAAGGTGAAATCCGTTGCGGGACTTGGATAAATGTCAATTGCATCAATAGTTTGATTCATAGTAAAAATGCCGGTAGCAGATGTTTTAACCAGGTTAGCTGCCTGATAAACCTGCTTTGGATTTGATGGTGATTCAATCCATGCAGTCATTGCCAGATCACTAAACTCTTCAACAGAGTGTTCAATAGCATGATTGATCAAATTGGTTTGTCCGTTGGGCGGGAGTCGGTAGTTGCCATTAAATGTATAAGCAACAGAAACACTATCCCATGTTCCTGCAGGAATGTTTTGCAATGTTGTTCCAAATTCTGTAGGTAACATCTTTTTCATCACATTAAAAAATTCCGTTTCCTGATTTGTCTTCACATTCAGTTCTGTTCTTTTTTCAATAATTCCAACCTGCAAAATTGAACCCAATGCATCAAACAATGGAGAGTAACGAACTGTTGCCGACCAGGTTCTTGCAATAGTATCTTCTGAATAAGTTCCATCAATCATATATTGAGCAGGTACTGCACGTGCATCACTATACAACTGATAAGTAAATCCGTTTGAGTTTCCATCCCAACCACCATCATTTTCCTGACGTGGAATTGAATTAATTCCATAATATGCACGTCTTGCCAATCCTTCATCGGTGGTGTATGGATCACCGCTTCCGGGGAAGTCCTGCTGGAACTTGATAACCACATGCTGTGATGGAGGAATCGAATCTATGATGTTGTGGAAATTGGTATTACCTGGAAAGCAAGGAGGACAAGTTGAACTTGTGAAAATTTCAAATAATGGTGTACGTTGTACAAGTGCAGTTAAAATATTCAACGTTTTGGTGGCAACATCATTTGCAGTATTCTGATCGGGATTTCCGTTCAAATTAGATGCATAGCACTCAACGGCGTATGATCCCGTTACTGTTGAAACCCATGGTGTGCTATGGGTGAAACTATAAGATGAAAATGGTGCAATAGATACTCCTGTAACAACATCTGTTACTGGTGCACCACTGTTGATTGTATAGTTTAATGTCAATGATGTAATAGTAGTAGATCCAAAGTTAATAAGCGTACCTGTGATATCATTTGAACCTAATGTGAGATAAGGATAAGTGGTGATATCTAAAGTAGCTGCATCGTAAGCTGGTTGAACACCATAGATAAATTCATAGTAATTGTTGTCGGTGCGGGTTGGATCATTTGCGCCAAGCGTTCCGATATTCGGCGAACCTGCAACAGGGTATGCTGTTGTGCTGTTCAATTGAATACCAAGCGACATATTCAACAATCCGTTTGTGCGCTGATCAACAAGGTAAATTTTGTTGCTTGTTTCTTCCAGAACAATCGACCAGTAAGTCCAGCCTGCTGTATTTCCGGGAATAGAATAAGATGTGAAGAAAATCCAGTACTGACGGTTTGGTGCAGTACCAAATGTTTTAACAACAATATTATCATTAGCACCGGTTGCCTGTAAACCCCAAACACAAACAGAGTTGTCAGGTATTAATGCGGATGGTAATAATTGAGATGCTGATGATGGTGGTGCTAATGCGGTTGCAACATCAAATGTTAAGATTCCGGTTGTTGAAATTTTATAGGTAGTAACAGGACTGCCATTAAAATTAAATGGGAATGGAAGTGTTTGCACGGCACTCCATGCAGGAGATGCACTCGATCCCTGAATGGTGGTCCAGGTTGTTGCAAGTCCGCCGCCAACAGGATACTCGTCATCATTATTTAATCCGCCGGGATTGGTAGCGGGATCATTGGTATACGGAGCGTAATAATATTGCGCCTGTACACTAATGCAAGCAAATAGCATTGCAATAAATAGTATAGATTTTTTCATGGGTTGATTTATATTTATGACGAATGTAGTGCATTCTTTTCGAACAGCCAAGAAATGTCACAATTTCCTCCCTTTCAAACAACCTGACTAAATTTTTCTAAACAATTGACATTTAGATATATAAGGGCCGTTTCTCTACAATCTACATAGCTTTACCATCCCATGACAATGTGACCTTGTTTTTGAGCCTTTTTTTCTGTAAATTAGCGGCTTAGAAGGTAAAATGAGATGTTTGAGCAGTTCAAGCATCTTTTTTTATCGAATCAAAACCAAATCAACCTCCAGTCTGTTGTAAATCAATATTCTAACTATAAACCAATATCCCTCATGAAAAAGCTTTACACGATGCTTCTGATGGTACTTCCACTAGGAATGTTTGCCCAATCTAATTCCCAGCATCATGACAAGTGCCTGACCGACCATTACTATCGTCAGTATATCCAAGAAAATCCGGAATACCTGAAGCAGGAACAGCAACTTGAGATTGAAACACATAAGTTTGTAAATCAATATATTGCATCAAAGCAAGGAAGCGCTAACAAGAGTGCCGGAGTTGTGAAGGTGATCCCAGTTGTGTTTCACGTGATTCATGAGGGTGGTTTTGAAAATATTTCCAGAGCTCAGTGTCTCAACCAACTTGAAACGTTGAATAAGGATTTCCGTCGCTTAAATGCTGATACTACCAACACACCTTCTGCCTTCCAACCTTTAGGTGGCGATTGTGAAGTTGAATTCCGTATAGCAACACTCGATCCTCAGGGAAATTGTACCGATGGTGTTGTTCGTGTTTTCAGTCCGTTGACTAACAATGCACGCGACAATGTTAAAGCATTGAGTTACTGGCCACGCGACAAATACCTGAATGTTTGGGTAGTTAAATCAATTGAAAATACCAGTGGTGGCGCAGGAATCGTAGTTGGTTTTGCACAATTCCCCGGAACAGGTTCTGCATTGACAGATGGAATTGTTCTTAAAAATGATTTTACCGGATCTATAGGAACGGCAGCAAACTCTGGAAATTTCGGAAGAACAGCAACACACGAAATAGGTCACTGGTTGAATCTTCGTCACATTTGGGGCGATGCTAACTGTGGTTCAGATTTCGTTACAGATACCCCTACCCAACAAGCAGCAAATCAATCTAACTGTCCTGCATTCCCACATGTAACCTGCAATAACGGTCCAAACGGAGATATGTACACCAACTACATGGATTACACGAATGGAAATTGCCAGAATATATTCTCAATCGGTCAATGTGCGCGTATGAATGCAACCTTGAATTCAAGCACCAGCGGCAGAAATAATTTATGGTCATCCGCAAACCTCATCGCTACAGGTACTACAGGAACTCCGGGTGCAGTTTGTGTTCCAGTTGCAGACTTTACCAACAATATCAACATTGTTTGCGAAGGAACAACAATCACCTTTACTGATGGCTCCTGGAACGGCGATCCAACATCATGGCAGTGGGATTTCCCAGGTGGAACTCCTGCATCTTCACCCCTCCAGAATCCAGCAGTGCAATACAACACTGCCGGTGTTTATGATGTAACACTTACCGTTACCAACTCTGCCGGTACCGACTCAAAAACTTTAACCGGTAATGTTACTGTTGTTCCTGCTCTGGGAGCAAATGCAATCCCTTATGCTGAAGGATTTGAAAGCATCACCTTCCCCGGAACAGACTGGCCAATTACCAATGGTGGTGGAAATACATGGACACAAACTACTCAGGCTAGCCATACCGGTTCCAATGCTGTTTATATCAATAACTACACAGGAAACACTACAAACACATCCGATATTTTCCTTACTCCTACCTATAACCTGACGAATGTTACACAAGCAAACTTAACTTTCTGGCTTGCATTTGCTGCACGTTCCACTGCCAGCACCGATCAGTTGAAAGTATATGCTTCAACTTCATGCGGTCAGTTGTGGGCTATCCGTTACAACAAATCAGGTACAACATTATCAACTGCAGGTGTGCTTGCAACTAACTTTATTCCGAATTCAACTCAATGGCGTCAGGAAACAGTTAACATAGCGAGCTCTTCATACAACAACAAACCAAACGTTCGTTTCAAATTTGAATACCTGCAAAATACAGGTAACAATATTTACATTGACGATATTAACTTAGATGGCACAGTAGGAATCAATGAAGTATTGGAAGAAGCTTTGGATTTCAGTGTTTATCCGAATCCTGCTATGTCTGTTGCAACACTTGACTTCACCTTAACAAGCCGTCAGACAATTCGTATTGATGTATTGGATGTGATGGGTCGCGTGGTGAATGAAATTGCAG
Source organism: Bacteroidota bacterium (assembly GCA_963169675.1). GTDB lineage: Bacteria > Bacteroidota > Bacteroidia > AKYH767-A > OLB10 > JADKJB01. The sequence continues at coordinate 55,298 of CAUJFJ010000009.1, read as the reverse complement.
CGACTACACTTGATGCAGGTGAATATCAATTTGAATTACCTTCAGGATTAGCAGCAGGATTGTATAGTGTTCGTTTGAATGCTGACGGATATGTTACTTCCAGAAAAATAATGATTAACAAATAAAAAAATAAGATGCCGGTGAATTACGATTGTAATCACCGGCATTTTTAAAACAATAGCTGAAGTTTTATAAAATAAAATCACAACTCTGAAAATGAAAAAATTACTACTTGCAGTATTCCTGATGACCGCTGTATTCTCTTCGGTCAACGCACAACAATATCGCCCGTGCGATACTGATGAAATGGTTAGAAAGGCCAAATTACAGGATCCGGGTTATGCGCAAAGAATGGCGCAGTTGCAACAACAAACGCTGCAATTCATTCAACAGCAGGGAAATCAAAAAACTTCCGGCACTATCCTGTATACTATTCCGGTAGTATTCCATGTAATTCACAATTACGGTTCAGAAAATATTTCTAAAGCTCAAATTGAAGATGCTGTTGACATCCTGAATAAAAGCTTTCAGAAACTTTATGCTGATAGTGTGTTGATTGCTCCGGCTTTCCAATCTATTATTGCCGATGTTCAGGTTCAGTTTCGTTTGGCGCAATTAGATCCAAATGGAAATTGCACCGACGGAATTACACGCACCGTTTCATCACAGACTTATGATGCCGACGATGGTGTGAAAGCTTTGATAGGATGGCCAAATGAAAATTATTTCAACATTTGGGTTGTTGCGAATATTGCAAGTGGTGCAGCAGGATATGCTTACTTCCCTGGTATTTCAGGTGCTATTGATGGTGTTGTGATCCGCTCCGATTATGTGGGAAGTATTGGCACCAGCAATGGCTCAAATTATTCAGCACGCTCACTCACACACGAAGTTGGTCACTACCTGAATCTTCCTCACACCTGGGGTGGAACTAATAATCCAGGCCTTCCACAAAATTGCTCTGATGATGATTTTGTTGCAGATACACCAAATACAATTGGAGTTGCAAATTTCTCATGTGACCTGACTCAGGTAACATGTGGAACTTTGGATAACGTTCAAAATTATATGGACTATGCAAGTTGTCATTATATGTTTACTGATGGACAAAAAGCAAGGATGCATGGAGCACTTAACAATAATGCCAGCGACAGAAATAATTTACCTACTCCTGCAAATTTAATTGCTACCGGAACTAATGATGGATTTGTTGGTGGACCATGTGCACCACAGGCTGATTTTGGAACTGCTATTAAATATATCTGCACCGGATCAACATTAACATTTACGGACATGTCGTGGAAAGCTGCTCCAACAAGCTGGGCATGGGATTTCCCGGGAGGAAGTCCTTCAACATCTCCTGATCAGAATCCGGTAATTACATACAATACTCCCGGAGTTTATGATGTTACGCTTACTGTTTCAAATGCAGGAGGAAGTAGTTCTGTTACCCGCTCGCAGATTATTGTTGTAAGCGATGCAGTGGGCGCTCAGGCTGTTCCTTTTGTTGAAAATTTTGAGAACACCGGTCCAATTCCTTCAGGAAGTAACTGGATGATCGAAAATGCTACCGGAAATGCATGGGGCTTATCAACTGCAGCTGCTGTGAGTGGTTCAAATTCTATGCGACTGGTAAATCATTCCGGAAATCCGAATGGTACTGTTGATGCATTTGTTACTCCGGGATACAACTTCACAAATATTGTTAATGCCGGAATGACATTCCAATTAGCATTCGCAGCTCGTAGCAGTGCTTCATCAGATCAGTTGAAAGTTTATGCTTCCAGCAATTGTGGACAAAACTGGAATATCCGTTATACCAAAACAGGATTAACCTTATCAACTGCCGGAATCTTATCTGCTGCATTTACACCAAATGGTTCTTCACAGTGGAGACTTGAAACCGTGAACTTAAACAGCGTTTCATACAATAACAAACCAAGTGTGAGATTTAAATTCGAGTACACTCAAAATACCGGAAACAATATTTATATCGATGATATCAATGTAACCGGTGTATCGAATGTAGGAATTCAGGATGTGGAATTCCTTGCAACTGTTGCAGTGTTCCCGAATCCATCTGCAGGCTTAACGAATATCAATTTCAGTTTAGCAGAAAGCGCTGAAATGACAATTGAAGTTACCGATATTGCAGGAAGAGTTGTTCAGACAATTGAAAACAACAAATTGCAGGCCGGACAGCACAATTATACATTCGGTGAAAGTTTAAACAGCGGACTTTACTTCGTAAGATTTGTTGCCGATGGTAATGACCTTACTCAGAAAGTTGTAATCACTAAATAATATCTGATTCATGTCTGCTGCTGCAACGCAACGAAAAACATTTGCCTTATCGATGAAGTACATCATTTATGCTTCACCGGAAAAATTGTTTGACGCACTTACCAAAGAAGCACTGATTAGTGAATGGTGCGATGGCGGAGGCAAAATGGAGCCAAAAGTTGATGGCAATTTTGAACTCTTTGATGGTTGGGTAAAAGGAAAAGTGGTAGTATTTGATCCAAAGAAAAAAGTACTATCCTATACCTGGAAACCGGGTGAATGGGACAAAAAAACGACCCCTTCGCTGGTAACCTGGCAAATAAAGTCCAATTCTGCCGGCAGCGAAGTACAGCTCGACCACACAGGATTTCCTTCTCAGGAAGAGGCTGATAAGCATTATGATGGTTGGACAGACTATGTGTTTGAGCCTCTTAATGATTACTTTATCAGATAATTAAAAAAATATAAATTGAAAAAAGGCTGCTTCAGGGCAGCCTTTTTTATTGAACTCTCCTCAACCAGTTAAATTCTATGTTCCCGAATTTGGATAATACCCACAATAACCCTAATTTCGCACCTCAGAATTTAAGTATCTGAAAATAGTTGGGGCCTATAGCTCAGTTGGTTAGAGCAACAGACTCATAATCTGTGGGTCCTTGGTTCGAGCCCAAGTAGGCCCACCCCTGAAGCAGAGAAAAGCCGCCCCTTAATTGGTGCGGCTTTTCACGCTTCAGGGTGGGCCTGATCCTGAATCGTGTTTTAGGGTTGAAGCGGAGCGATTAAACTAAAACTCTGCTTCAGGATAGGTCTGTAAATTATTCTTTGAAAATGCTGCGAACTTCTTACAAATTTATTCTCTGAAACAGAGAAAGCCTCGCCTAACCGGCGGGGCTTTCGCCATTCAGGGTGTTTTAGAATTAAAACTATGCTTTTCGTTTAGCGTCCTGCAGTGGTTCTAACACAGATTTCTAATACTATTCTCTAAAAGCGGAATGGCCTGTTTAAAAATAATCTGGCTATTTAATATTTTATTAATTTAAGATTCGCTTCTCCTGCCTGAGAGGCAATTTTGATAAAATAAATACCATTTGAAACATTTTTCAAGTCCTTACTCAGTTCCATTTTATCACCATGAACTCTTCCCTTGTAAATATTTTCAATCAATTGTCCGAAAATAGTATACATTGATACTTCAATATATTGATTAGAGACTCCCATAATTTCCAAATGCATATTATCATTTGCAGGATTAGGATAAACTTTTATGTTGATAAAATTTTGAATTGTTTCAGAAACCCCAACAGGCATAACAATTTCGGTAGTCGCTATGTTGGTTAAAACTGGCATGTTGAAATCAAAATAAATGTCAGCTTGATTTTTAATTGTATCTCCCGCTACTAATGTAGTTGTCGGTTTAATGCGATATCTGACGAAGCCATGGCTGTCTGCTTCGTTCACAGAACTGTCGGGAAGCAAAATATCAGAAAAAATAAATTCCATTTTGCGGTCATTTCCTATGAAGGCAGCATTCATATTATGACTTGACCCAACAATTTGAAAGGAACTTAAATCCAGATCCGTTGAAATCTTATTAACTACTTTAACTGTAAATGCAGTATCGTTTCCGGTATTTTGAAATCGGATGATATAATCAAGGTAATCCGGTGTAATCAATTCGCTGGTAAATAATGTATCCCGGCTGACAAGAATATCGTTTGGATCATAACTTCCTGTTATAAAAATTTCCCAATAGGATTGGTTGCAACCTGGATTTACATCATTAACAACAGGATTAATAAAAGCGCTTGAATTTATTAATGTTCCAATGATCAAGCCTTGCATTATATCAACCTTTATTAAAATAGTTCCTTCCTGAAATGGTGTTAACAAACCTGCAACCCATACAATAGAATCTGGAGTTATAGATGAAGGTGAAGGTGAAGAAGAAACAAAAGTTAAATTGGGATCGGGATAAAATATTATGGTAGGGCTGAGAGTAGTTGTTCCATAATTTTTATAATTGATGACATAATGGCCATTCATGCCAGACCTAAAATTTCCAACAGGCGTGATCGAAACACACAAATCATTGAAGTTGCCAGTTGGCTGAAGTGCGAAATCATTCAGCGAATCCGTTAATGTACTCGTATCGAAATATGCTGAATGTATTGCCGGAAAATTGTTATAATAATTGATTTGTGCGGGGCTGATATCAAAATTTCCAGTATCTGTAACTAAAATTGAATAATTTCCAGCAAAATCGGTAAAATCGAGCCGGCTTGTATTCAGTTCATTTACTTTTACATTACTCACACCACTTTCACCGTTGTCCTGAATTCCATTTAAATTTGAGTCAATAAAAAGTTTCCCACTTATTACATTATATTGCTCTGTAAATTTCACTAACCACAAATCTGCCTTCCCATGATTCCCATCTATGTCACCATTTATAGAATAAGTAGATCCCAAAAGGGTAATGCCTCCTTCACTATTTATTAGGATAGATGACATGATTTCATAAGAATTACCGCCAAACGATTTTTGATATATGATTGTTCCCATGTTGTCAATCTTTAATAACCACACAGAACCGTTGTTATTAGGTAAATTTCCAACAGCATCCCCATTAGTTGATGCCGTGAAACCTCCAAGCATAAAATTTCCATCTGATAATTCCACTAAAGAATAGCCGTCTTCGTCCTCAGATCCTCCATAGTTACTTGTCCACTCAGTAATTCCCATACTATTGGTTTTAACAACATACAACTGATACAAAGGTGCACTGTTTGGAAACCCATTTTTCATTTTCCCAATCATCAGGTAACCTCCATCTGATGTGGCAATCATTTGAACTAATAGGTATTCGCCAACAGTACCTAAAGTATGATTCCAAATCATGTTTCCCACTGAATCTGTTTTAACCATCCACCCATCAGTTCCCAAGATGGTATCAGTAACATCAAAGTTCGAAGAGTTTGTATAACCTGAAATAATAAAACCGGAATCATTTGTTTGCAACAGATCAAATGCTTCTTCATATAAAGTACCACCCAGGCACTTCTGCCAGAGCAGCGTTCCTAAACTATCAGTTTTTAGCAGCCAGAAATCCGTGGAAGCGTGATAGCCAGAAACATCGCCGTTGTTGGAGGTTCCGGTTTTTCCTGCAATTGCATAACCACCATCGTTGGTTAAAATTACTTTATTGCCTGTTTCATTATTTGTTCCCCCATAACACTTTTGCCATTCTATATTTCCTAAGCTGTCGGTTTTAACCAACCATAAATCTAATAATCCATGATTCCCGCTCACATCGAAATTATTTGACTTTGTTGAACCACATATGATAAAGCCGCCATCAGTTGTTAATTGAACAGAGTTGCCAAACTCTTCTAAAGTTCCTCCTAGACACTTTTGCCAGAGTAAATTACCGAATGCATCAGTGCGGGCCAGCCAAATATCAGTTTGACCATGATTGCCTGAAACATCACCATTCAGTGAATATACAGATCCTAAAATAACATAACCACCATCTGGCAACTGCATCAGATCCTGAGAAACTTCAGTTTCCGAACCACCTAAACATTGTTGCCAGTCGATAGCAATTTGCGCATCAGTTGAAAATGCACTTAAAAGTGCTACAGTTATAATTACGTAAAATGATTTCATGTAGGAGTATTTAGATATACATAAAGGTATGAAAAAACTTCATTAAATAGTTAGCTTTCCAATTTGTAGTATTTTATTAAATATCAACTTTTAAAAAAAACCACCAGACTGGTATATTGTCTTTCAAAGTACAATTACGATTATTTTTCATAAAAAGCTCTAATTCAATATAAAATAGAAATATTTTATGGGTGCAAGCAGACAAATCTGTGCAATTTCTTAGCTGCATACAATTATCCTTTTCAGTACACTTAGCTCTCCTGCGATGTTTCCAATAATGTAAACTCCAAGAGCAAATTTATCTTTTGATAAACTCAAATCTGCTTAGTATAAAGTGCAGCTGAAAACACAAATTTGTTCCACCAAGACAATATAAATAATGACATTAGTTTGATAAAAAGCACCTTTAATAAGTAGGACCCTGTGCGGTTTCAAAAATGCAAATTAAACATCTTATTTGCATAAGCGCCTAATGTTGTAAACCCCTTTAAATCAATCGATTTAACAACTGAAATATTGACGGGCGTAGGCTCACCCCTGAAGCAGAGAAAGCCTCGCCTAACCGGCGGGGCATTCACGCTTCAGGGCTGAGGTTTTGAACACTTTCTGATAAGTTCAACTTCATTAAACCCCAAATTTCGCATTTCACTCCTTTTTGCATAACTTTGATTAAATGTTCTAATCAAATGATTCGTATTGTAGTTTTCATTAGCTGTATGCTCTTTGTCACCAAATGTGTCCAATCACAAAATTACATTCAACAGTATCCCATAAATGCAATTATCGATAATGCCGGGAATCAAAACCGGATTATTTTTTCAGTTTACGATTCGGTGCTGGCTTCTTATCAGTATTACTTTACTCCATACTATCAAACAAATTTGCAGGTTTCAAATAGTGATGGGGCCTTCGTTGGCTATAATGCTATAAGTCCAGGCCCTACCGACAGCGTTTTTGGTTTCATTACCTATGATCATTTTTTACACCAGTTTGCTGCTGTTGAAAAATTTCATAGTGATCCTATGTATCCTGGTGCATGGATTGCAGCAAATGATGCTGGAATAATATACGAAAAATTATTTGATACAGTTGACGATAAGCATCAAACAACAGTAGAAAAATACGAATTGAACCAACATTTATGGAAAAAACTCTCAACATTTATCGATCCTGATTGGAGTATGGGATCAATATCAATGTGGGCAATGGCATTTACCAGTTCAGATTTACAAATTGGCGATGGCTACCTTACTATTTTCGATCCTTCAATTTCTACTTATAAATCGGCCTCAGTCGGATGTTATTTTAATGGAAGTAGTATGGTAGATGATTATTTTAAATCGGGCTCAGGTCCTTGTGAAAATGATGGAATTTATGCTTACAATTCAATGCTTCATACCTGGAATAAATATGCTGCGAACAACACTTCATATGGTAGAATGCATAAAGGAATATTTAATACATGGACTACCATGGCTCCTTTTCATAACTACTTTGCATATTATGATGAACCGCTTAATTCATGGCAAACTGATACCTTATTTCATCCCTTAAACGATACCATCATTATAAAAGACCGAATTATAAGTTTTATTGACAGCACTATAAATGGAACCAGCGTTCATTTTAAGACATATGATTTAGTTACACATTCCTTTAAAATAGATTCCATTTCCGCACCCGGTGCAAATTCACTAGCTATTCAAGATGGAACCGTTTCATGGAACGATTTAAATGGGTCACATATCAGGGGTTATAATGATTCTCTTGGATGGGGCAATTACCCTACAACCATTGTTCCTCAATTTTATCTTACCGACTTATACGCACAAACTGGTTTACCCATAATTCGTGTTCGGAATTATACTATTGGAACCGATTCCATTGTATATGATTTTGGTGATGGAATAACTTCCGTCAATAACGGACATGTATTGTGGCATCAATATAATGGTCCGGGGCCATACACTGTAACAATTTCAGATCAAACAGGTGCGTTCAGCTCATCTCAAACAAAATCCTTCCCTTGTTATGTTACAAGTGCTATCGAAAATAGTTGTGGTCAATTGTGTAATGGATCAATTGAAATTTTTCCACCCTCTTTTTCCACTAACTATTCTTTAGTTTGGAACACCGGCAGCACTTCAACTATTTTAGATTCTCTTTGTGCAGGGAGCTATATTTATACTTTCACGGATAGTTCCGGTTGTGTGAAAACAGATACCATTGAAATATCCGAACCATTTATCGATGTGATAACAAATCCTACTTGTATTGATAATTGCACAGCTAGTATTGCCGTCTCTTACACAGAAGGGCCGAGTCAAACATCATATTTGTGGAATACCGGAGATACCTTACCTTATCTTTCAAATCTCTGTCCAGGTAACTACTCATTAACCATAACTTCAGCTAACCAGTGTATTGATACCCTATCTGTAACCATTGACAGTTCATTCACAATGACTTCTGCTATAATAAGTCCCTATTGCTATAATAGTGGCAATGGTTCTTCCATTACTATTAACACTTCAGGTGGTGTCCCTCCCTTTCAATGCTACTGGCCATTTATAGGATGGGCTACTAATCCGTTAATAGATGAAGGTGCTGGAACATTCGAATTATACCTTAGTGACTTTACTGGATGTACAGATACGTTCCTAATAACTGTTCCCAATCCTCCTCAAATAGTATTTACCGGACTTTCAACAGATCCTTCCTGTTCGAGCTGTAGCGATGGGATAATCGCATTAAACATTGTTAATGCTACTCCACCTTATAGCATAACATGGACACCAACCATTGGAACACTCTCAGGAGATTCCATTTTCAATTTACCTGTTGGCCCATATAAAATTACAGTGACAGATACTAATTCCTGCGTTAGAGTTTATCGTGATACCTTAAACTTTTTTGTGAATATAAATGAACATGTGTTAAATGACATTTTAACTTTAGCACCAAACCCTGCTTCCGATAAAGTCACAATAAATTTCAAGACATCATTACTCAGCAATTGTTCACTTCAAATTAACGATGCTCTGGGAAAAGCCATTATTAATAAAGAAATAATTGCAGGAACAATCCAAACTGAAATCGATATTTCAGAATTACCTCCGGCAATTTATTTCGTTAATATAAAAGGAAAAGGGTTTAATTATTACAGAAGTAAATTGGTAAAATATTAATATGAAAGTGAAATATGTTTTACTCGCACTCTTCACTTTCATCTCCATCTTCATTTACGCACAGCCTCAGCAGTTAGGCAAATGCGGGAGTAAGGGAATTCCATTTAGAACTAAATAATCCTAAATTACCTACAATGAAATATTGCCTCATTATCCTTCTTTTTACATTGCAAAGCTTAAACTCCTTTGGTCAGCAAAATAATGGTTTCTGGGTAAATTATACCTGCGGACTTGAAACACGGAATATCGCATTTGAAGAGGATACAGTTTGGGTTTCGACAGTTGGTGGACTTGTAAAGATTGTACCCTCTACAGGAACTACTACATTTTTTAACGCCTCGAATTCTGGGCTGAATACAAATGAATTGCATTATGTTGAGGTTGATCTCAACCACAACAAATGGATCGCATCAGCAAACGGGGTCTATTTATTGATGGGCACTACTTGGAAGCATTTTCAAACAGGTCCAGTTTTTCATTTAGAATATGATTTCAACAACAATATCTGGTTTATAGGGATAAATCCACTTACAGGTGCCCAAGGACTAATACAATTTGATGGGAACACATTCAATACATTTAGCTCAATACCAGGAATCCCTGGAATTACATTTAAGTGTATTACTACAGACATAAACAAAAATTTGTGGATACTTTTAGATGATAAGTTTATCAAGTATGATGGTTCTAACTGGCAATTAATCACTACTAATAGCTTACTAAATGGAGTTTATGCCAGCTCCATTACAGTAGATTCCCAATTTAAGATTTGGGCAGATGCTTATCAAAAGCTTCACCATTTTGATAATAGCTCCTGGATGGTTTATGACACTTCCAACTCCCCATTAATCTATTCTGCAATAGATGAAATTACTCCTGATGATTCAGGTTATGTTTATATTTGTAATGGTAATCAATTATTAAAAACCAATGGGATTTCATGGACTGTAGAATATGATACCTCAAACAGTCCTTCTGCTCAATATCGTTTTTTTGGTTGTACACTAGACTCCTCAAATAATATTTGGACAGGAACATCCAATAATGGCATTTACAAAAAAGATTCACTAAATTGGAAACACTATAACACTTCAGCAACAGATTTGACTCATTGGCACACATCAGCGGTAACTGTGAATCAGAATGGTGATGCTCTTATCTCAAATATGAGAGACCTTGTTATTAAAACTGATACTTCATGGATTGTTTATGACAGTCTGCCCCCAAATTGCTATGGTCCAAATTATCTTGCAGTTGATCATGATAATAAATTTTGGGCTAGTCTTTCTTATTCATCAATGGCTGGAGGCCCAATTGCAGTGAGTTATGATGGGAATATCTGGGAATTTTCCCCAATCAACAGCAGTACATGCAATAATGTTTGTGTTGACCCTTCAAATAACAAATGGTTTGCAACATATAATGGAGTATACAAATTTGATGGCACAAATTGGACACATTATAGTGCAGGCAATTCGCCATTACTTGATAACTATGTCTGGAAGGTATATGCAGACAAACACAACAATATTTGGGTCTCAAATGATGGGGGACTTCAAAAATTTGATGGTTCAGGGTGGCAAACATATAATCTCACTGCTTTGGGTTTTGCAAGTGCAAGCGCAGGAAATATTTGTGAAGACCTGCAAGGAAATATATATGTGTCAGCAAATGGCGCTGGAAGCATTCCTCCACACAAATTAGCGAAATACGATGGAACAAACTGGACAGTAATCAATCAGCTGCCTGGAAACTATATAGGTGCTATGAAAGTTGATAAATACAATAACTTATGGGTCTCTTTTCTTCAAACCGGACTGGCAAAATTTGATGGGAATACCTGGGTGGTGTATGATATTTTTAATTCCGGTTTACCATATTTCTCCTCATACGACATGGCTATCGATAAATATAATAATATCTGGCTATCGACAACAAGAGGCGGAATAGCAGTGTTTAATGAAAGAGGATTGAACTATGATACTCCTACATTGCCTCACTTGAAGGTTTCGGGCCATTGCTATTTTGATGTAGATTCAAATGGAATTAAAAATGCAGGAGAACCTTTTTTGAGCAATCAACGCATAGTTGCCTCACCCTTCAATTCAAATTATTCAACGAATAGTATAGGCCAATATTCGCTTTTTGTATTGCCGGGAAACTATTCATTGGCCCCTGTCCCCCACCCTGCTTGGCACATCTCAAGCGATTCGTTAAGTTATAATATTTCTGTTGATTCTTTAGCGCTTTCAGGATATGATTTTGGATTAACCACTAACGGAGTAAGGAATTATGAACTAAACATGTATTCAGGAATTAACCGATGTGGATTTGAAGTACCTTATTGGATAAATTATAAGAATATTGGTTCAATGCTTGATTCGGGATATGTTGAATTTAATATGGACACTTCATGTACTTTTATAAGTTCCTTTCCACCACCTGATCAAATCTCTGGATCCTCGTACAGATGGAATTTTACAAGTCTGATTCCCTTTTTGAATAATTATATAAATTTAAATATTGAAATACCACTTAGCCCAGGGGATTCGGTCCATAATCAGGCAACGTTGCAATATTATAATGGCGGTATTCCAACGCAATCCAACTTTCAGAGTATCGATGAGGAAATTGTATGCGCCTTTGATCCAAATGATAAAAGAGTATTCCCAATAGGCCTGACTTCCCAACATTTAACACTTAAATCTGATACTTTAAATTATATAATACGTTTTCAGAATGTTGGAAATGATACTGCTTTTTTTGTAAAAATAATAGATACATTAGATATCAATATTAACCCGCAATCAATTGAAGTAATTTCAGCAAGTCATCCATATAATTTAATCAATGAAAATGGAGTTTTGATTTTTGATTTTCCAACCTGTAATTTGCCGGACTCATCGGTTAGTTATACAAATAGTTGTGGATACATTCATTTTAAAGCATTAACAAAATTAACTACACCTAATAACTCAATTGTAAATAATCAAGCCTACATTATTTTTAACTTCAATAGCTCCATTACTACCAACCAAGTATTCAATACTATGGTTGATGAAATTGTTAGTACCGAGGACATATTTCTTAATGAACATGTAAGAGTTTCACCAAACCCATTTTCTAATACAGCTAATATTTTATTCCCAAATAGAAATGAAGAAAAATTTGAAGTGACTTTAAGATCGATAACGGGTAAAATTATTTATAAATTCAGTACTTACAAAAGTTCATTTTCAATTTCAAAAAATAACCTTTCAGAAGGCATATACATTCTTGAATTAATGTCACATAATAAAAGTTACTATCAGAAAATTATCATTCAATAAATTTGCCAAATCCACTTCAAATCATTCTAACATCTTCCATGAATCTTTCACAGATTATCATATATGGCAAATTAATCGCAATCCGATGCGGCTTTCACGTTTCAAGGTGTTGGCATGATTCGGAAGCTCGCCCAGAAAGCGATTCGTATTCAGGAACTATAGTGAATGATTTTGGAATTGCTTAAGGGAGTGTTTTTGAAATTCGAAGCGAAGGAGCGAAATAATTCTGATTTGGATAGCTTCTGATTTTTTCGGTTACTTCGTTTCTTGGGATGAATTATACCTTTATAAACTCAATATTATTTTTTATCTTTACTTAAACAACAAATTAATGAGCGTAAATCCCTTTTTCACCTTCATCCTGTTCGCATCGTGCTTTATTATTCATAATCCAATGTATAGCCAGGAGATTCTATGGCAAAATACAATCGGGGGAGATTCAGTTGATGTTTTATATAATATGAAAATTACCAGTGATGGTGGAGTAGTGTGTGCGGGATTATCAAATTCAAATGTTTCGGGTGATAAAAATGAAAATTCTGAAGGCGGTTATGACTATTGGATTGTAAAACTTGATGCCTCAGGAAATGTGCAATGGCAAAATACTATAGGTGGTTCGGGCTACGATAAGATCATGACTATAAACCTTACTTCTGATAATGGATATATATGTGGAGGACAATCTTCTTCTGATATTTCCGGGGACAAGAATGAAAATTGTTTAGGGTTAAATGATTATTGGATTGTAAAACTTGATTCTTCAGGTAATATTCAATGGCAAAATACAATCGGGGGTAATGATGATGATTGGTTCGGATCTATTGAACAAACTTCCGATGGAGGATTCATTTGTGGTGGGTATTCTTTATCAGACTCATCAGGAGACAAGACTTCAAATTCATATGGATATTTTGACATGTGGATATTAAAATTGGATGTATCCGGAAATATTGAATGGCAACAAACCATCGGAGGTGTTAATTACGATTACCTGACATCAATTTCGCAATTGGCAAATGGAAATTATATAAGTGCTGGCAATACACGATTTCCTACGTATGGTTCAACTGACTATTGGGTTGTAATGATTGATTCTTTAGGAAGCGTTTTATGGCAGAATCACTATGGGGGAGATGATTTTGATTACTTAACAGCAATACAATCAACTAATGACAATGGATTTATTTTAGGTGGGTATTCTTTATCAGACAGCTCAGGAAATAAGACAGAAAACAGTTTAGGTTCATTTGATTTTTGGATTATTAAAATTGATGACTCTGGAAACATTTTATGGCAAAATACAATTGGGGGCAATAGTTTAGATGAACTTTTTTCGATTGAAAAAACTTCAGATCAAGGATATATTTGTGGAGGAGTCTCAAGATCTACAATCTCCGGTGATAAAAGCGAGAATAATAAAGGAGTGGATGATTTTTGGCTGGTTAAATTGGATTCATTGGGTAGAATAATGTGGCAAAATACCATTGGTGGAAATTATAAGGATGAAATCAGGTCCATTCAACAAATCCCTTCTGGCGGGTATATATGCGGTGGGCCATCAAGTTCTGATATATCATCAGACAAAACAGAAGCTCCAATTGGGGGCGGTGATTTTTGGGTTATGAAGATTGCTGGAAATTATAATCTGATAAGTGGAAATTCGTTTGTTGATTATAATTCTAATAATATTAAAGATAGTAATGAACCCTGGCTGCCGAACAATAAGATTACAGAAATTAATACGAACAGGTTTTCTTTTACACAAAGTGATGGAACATTTTATTTAAGCCTTCCGGATACAGGTAATTTTGAAGTATTTCCGGCAACTAATTTAAATCTGTTTACTCCAACCCCTTCTTCTCAAAGTGCGTCATTTAACTCTTTTCAACAAATTGATTTATTAAATGACTTTGCTTATCAACCTATTGGAACTATAAACGATTTGAGTATTAGCATTTCTCCAATAGGAAATTTTACAAATGGTTTTAATGCTTCTTATATTGTTAGCTATTCCAACGTTGGAAATACCGTTATGACTCCAACGATTATTTTTTATCCGGATGATAGTGTAACGTTTGTATCCTCCACCATGACTCCAAGTCTCATAACGACTGACTCTATTGTCTGGAATCTGTTGCCGCTAACACCTTTTCAAACTACACAATTATTTATAACTGTAAACATTAATGCCGGTCTGCCATTAGGAAGTACCGTAAATTCAGGAGTTAAAATAGAACCTCTGATTGGAGATGCCAACCCGCAGAATAATCAAAGTTTTTGGGAAGTTATTACTACAGGCAGCTTTGACCCAAATGATATTTTAGTAAGTAAGGGTAAATTAACTGATATCGAAGTTTCCAATGGGCAGTATCTTGAATACCTAATCCGTTTCCAAAATACAGGGAACGATACCGCCTTTACTGTAAAAATTCTGAACCCTATTGACACTAATTTTTTAAATATTAACAGTTTTGAATTTGTAAGTTCTTCCCACACTGTGAAAATTAATTGGATTACGTGGGAAATGAATGCTGAATTTCTTTTTGAAAATATACTTCTGCCGGACAGCATAGTAAATGAACCCCTAAGTCATGGATTTGTTAGGTATCGTATCCAACCAAAATCAAACCTTATGGTAGGCGACAGTATTTTAAATTCAGCCGCGATATATTTTGATTTTAATCCGCCCGTTATTACAAATACGGCAATTACAGAAATTGTTTTGCCAACTTCTTTGGCAGAGCCGATTTTATCTGAAAAAAACAATTTGATTGTCTATCCAAATCCCTCATGGGAATCAATAAAATTTACTTTTTCAGATAATCCAAATAATAACATAATTGACGAAATTGTTATTTCTGATGTATTAGGACAAACAATTTTGAATGTGAGAACCGGTAATACTACTGATGAATTGGATATCAGTCAACTGTCAGAAGGATTGTTTTTTGTTAAAATTCGGATTGGCAACGTTTTTAAGACGGGAAAATTTTTGAAGATGTAACCCTCAAAATATATTCCTTTATTGTCCTGTTTACCTTATTAAATCTTTCATGCGTTTACCCAGTCGCATGCCATATTGAATACTTTGCATTCGATTATGCCTATAACATACTGATAATGCGTGTATTAATTCCCAACAATATTGGTTCAAGTAGGCCCACCCCCTTCGGGAATGTAAAATGTAGAATGTACGATGTAAATTATTCAATAGAGTATTTTACATCGGACATTTTGCTTTATGTAACTTGAAAACTATCCCTTTACTCAAATAGAATTGAGCCATTATCTACCTCAATATTTCACAAATTTCTTCATAATAGAAGTATTGCCGGCTGGCCTTAAAAAGTAAATTCCCGCAGCAAGATGTGATATGTTGAAAGTATTTATGAAGTTTGTTTCCGTTGAATTTTTACATTCAATGGTTTGTATTTTTTGACCATAAACAGAGAATAATTCTAGTGATAGTGTATTGGGAAAGCTATGTTTGAATTCAATATTTAAATGAGTGCTAACAGGATTGGGATATATATCGAACTTGAATAAATTCTCCGGCTCATGATTGCCGGTGAATAAAACAATATTTGTAGTTGCAATGTTGGTTGCAATGGGATTATTGAAATCGAAATAAATGTAAGCCTTGTTGGATATACTATCGCCAACCGGTAAATTTGGTTTTGGTTTTATTTTGTAACGAATGAATCCGTGGCTTTGAGGTTCGTTGGTGCTGCTGTCAGCAAGTAAAATGTTATTAAATTGGAATTGCATATTCCGCTCCCAGGGAATCCAGAAAGCATTCATTGGATGAGAGGACGCTACAATCTCAAGCGAATTTAAGTCTAATCGTGTTGTATCTATTGGATCTAAAATTTTTACAGTGAACGCAGTATCGTTACCTGTATTCTGAAAACGAATAGTGTATTCCAATTCCGGTGGGTTTTGGGTTTCAAAATCATATATAAAATTCCTATTAACTAAGATATCATTGGGATCGTATGAGCCTATTGTAAGTGTTTCAAAAAAAGCTGTGTTACATGCGGGATTTGCATCACCCAAAATAGGAAGAATGGTAGCTCCAGAAATGATTAACGAACCAATGGGCAATCCTATGTTTACATTTACTGTTACAAGAATTTGTCCGGTTTGAAAGGGTGTTAAATTTCCAATAGAAAACACTACTGAATCAAGAAATATTGACGTTGGTGATAGAGAAGATGAAACAAAACTAACATTGGAATCTATATAAAAAACAACTGTAGCATTTATTGTTGTTGTGCCTAAATTAGAATAATCAATTAAACAAGACGTATTAAAACCTGAACGAAAAGGACCGGTTGGTGTAATGGTTAAACATAAATCATCAAAGCTACTTGTTGCCTGCATAGCAAAATCATTCCCTGCAATTGTTTGTTGATTCCCCGGAAAATAAACATTGTGTGAAGATGGAACAGGAGCAAAATATCCATTATATATTCCGGTTGAAACTTCGTAATTACCGGAATCTGGTACTGATATGAAGTACTCCCCGTCAGCGTCTGTAAATCCTATTACACCGGTAGATACTTCAGCTATATTTCGGTTTTTAAGGCCTAAGTCCATTGGGCCAAAAATATTATCTTGGTCCAAATCCATAAATACCTTACCTCTAATGGTATTGTGTTGATCTGATATCTTGAAAACCCAATAATCTCCCAAACCATAGGAGTTTTCAGTTTTATCACCCGAAATATTGGATGAAGAAGAACTCCCACAAATGATATTTCCATCCAATGTTGGAATTACTGAATTAATGCCTTCACCACCTATTCCTCCAATTAGATTCTGATATATAATTTTTCCATCAGGGCTCAACTTTAATAGCCAAATATCTCCGCTACCAATGGGATTCTCAGTTTGATCCCCTGATATCACAAAAATTCCATATCCCCCACAAACAATTTCGCCACTTGGTAAGCAATTAAGAGTCATCAGGTGATCACTGTATTCACCTCCTAAAGTGTTTTCCCAGCTGATAATTCCTGAAGAATCTAATTTAACTACCCAATAATCATTATCACCGGAAAATGAACTAAGATTATTCTCAGATTTATACTGTGAACTGTCCGATTGTGACACCCCTCCACAAATTATACCTCCATCGGGTGCTAAGGATAATTCGCGTAACAAATCCATCTTCAAACCGCCTATCGCTTTTTGCCAAATAATATTACCCATTGAATCAAGTCTAACAATATAATAATCGTATAACCCTAAGCAAACTTCTGTTTTATTGCCAGAAACTGGGGAGTTTGAATAACCTCCAACTACAAAACCTCCATCAGGCATAATTATTATGGAAGCCGTGGATTCAGCGGCACTACCGCCAATTACTTTTTGCCATTGTATATTAGCTAGCGAATCTATTTTAACTATCCAATAATCTCCACCTCCATAAGAATTCTCCGTTTTATCTCCTGAAATCATGGATAAGGAACAAGACGCCAAAATATACCCCCCATCTGAAGTTGGTTTCATGTCAACAAGCAGATCATCGCTACTTCCGCCGATTGTCTTTTGCCATTCAAGAGTGCCATTGGAACTTAATTTCACAATCCAAATATCCAAGCCTCCTTTGCTATTTTCGGTTTTTTCTCCGGAGCTATCCGATTCCGAATATCCTCCGATCAAAAATCCACCATCAGGAGTTTCAATTGCTGCAAATGGTCTATCCTCCAAAGTACCACCAATAGTGTTCTCCCATTGCAATTCACCAATTGAGGATAACTTAACCATCCAAAAGTCTTCTCCACCATAACAATTTTCTGATTTAATACCCGAGGTATTTGAAAAAGAACCGCCACAACAAATATATCCTCCATCAGAAGTAGAACTGATTATATTCAAACCATCGCCAGCTGAACCTCCCAGTGTTTTCTGCCACAATATTTCCTGGGAAACACATTCAAAGGAAAAGACAAAAAAAAGTAGTGCAAATAATGGAACTTTGATAGGAATCATTTTGGTTAATGTAATGTCTAAAGATAGAAAATAAAAGTTTTTATGGTATCGTATTGATTAAATTAGTTAAGAATTGAAAGTATATACTTTGGTACTGATAACATTTTTTACAGTAATCATTTGAATCATTTTGCACAAAATAGTAAATTGATGAGTAGGGAAAAAATATCCATACATCTGTATATCAATGCATTAGATGTTATACACACCTAATCCTTTACCAATTGAATGAAATGGACAAGAAGGTCATTAGTCAGCCATGATTATCCAGAAGGTAAATGATAAAAGCGCCGTAATTTTGACTTTAAGCTGGAATTTGAACCATACAAATTAGTCTGTGGGGCATTCTCCGCCATGAATTATGTTTTAAGTTCGATGCGGTTCGATAAACCTCATACTCTGCTTCAGTCGTGAATTTCTACGCTTTCATGGGATTTCAATTCCATTTAAGTTAAGTCCCAATTTGGCAATTCCCTCCCTTTTGCATAACTTTGATTAAATGTTCCATCAAATGATACGAATCGTAGTTTTCATTAGCTGTTTGCTCTTTACTACCAATTGGGCTCAATCACAAAATTACATTCAGCAGTATCCCATCAATGCAATTATCGATAATGCCGGGAATTTCACCCGAAATATTTTTTCCTTATTACAAAGTTTTGCAACCCAGTCATAACACAATCATGAAAAAATTTGTATTCGTCTTCGCGCTGCTATTCAATTCAGCAATTTCTTTTTCCAACTACTGGCATCCCTATCCTATCAATGTTGTAATTGGGACAAATGGAACGCAACAACGTCTTGAATTATCGGTTTGGGATTCGGTATTGGGATCATGGCAATATTATAATACTCCTTTTTATAATTCAAGTATTGATACCACGTACAGTTCCTCTGAAATAGTTGCATTAAAAACTTATTTTCCTCCCAACCTCTATGATCGCGACTCCATTTATGGCTTCATCACTTACGATCCGGTTTTGCACTTATTCAGACCCTACTTAAATTCTAATCCTGACCCTGACAACCCTGGGGCTTCAATTTCTATATATGATAATGTTGTAAACGTCAGAGTTGAATGTTGCGAATTTTATACTTCATGGGGAGGTCCTTACTATGATATTAGTGCTCAGGCATACATTTATGATATTAACCTTCATGAATGGCGTGGCGGTGAATTAAAATCCGGGAGTGCTGCTGATCAAGCCACAGTAAGCTTAAACCTTGGAATTGCAAGTTATATTACATTTGAATACAATAACCAAAATTGGAATCCGCGTGAAGGGGTTTTTTTTTACACTCCATCAATCGGACAATTTTATGGCGCTCAATTTTTAGATGCTGTGAATGGAATGTCCGGCAATCAGGATTTACTATATTGCCAATTTCAACAATTCATTTACAATGACATCTCAGCCAATGGTGTTTATAGTCCACACTCTGGCACATTTCATGGTTTTGTTAGATCAAGTCCAGGAATTGATTTGTTAAATGGAGGAATGACATATCAATCTTACCCCGATTCAAATTTAAGTTATTTTACTGTGTTCGATGACTTTTCAGGTGAAATGAAAATAGATTCAATTGATCACCCAATAACAAAAGTTAAAATTAAAAATCGGGTTGCAGCATATGTTGATACTACCGTTTTTCCATCGGTTGTACATTATCAGGTTTTCAGTCCAACACTTCACAACTGGGTGAAAGACTCAACTATTTCAACTAATGGGGTAACGACACTTACTATTATTGATGGCACAGTTCACTGGTCAGATAGTACTGGTATTCAGTATAAAGCAGGGTACAATGACACTACCGGTTGGGGAAATTTCGATACTCCTTTACAACTTATGTTTCAGGTAACAGACTTATTCCCTACCATGGGCGCACCTCTTATTTTTGTTCGGGATTATTCAATTGGCACAGATAGTGCACGCTTCCACTTTGGTGATGGCTATTCAACTACCTATCGACAAGGTTCCGCCTGGCATCAATACAAAATTAACGGGTCTTATGGTTCAACTGCAAATGATACTTTTAATATTTGCATTGAAACACATACAAGCTCCGGGATGCAGATTGCATGCAGACCTGTTTCTTTCGTAACACCTATGCAAGGAGGAACCGCAACTTCTTCAATAAATATAATTTGTGCAGGGGACTCCGCAGTATTATACCTTACAGGATACAATGGGCCCATTCAATGGCAAAAATTAGTAACTAACACGGGCTGGGTAAATCTTTCAGGGCCTGGCGCTAATTCAGATTCTTTCACTGTTTACCCAATTCAAGAGACTTTCTACAGAGCACGCCTTTGGAATGGAACTGATGCTCCGGCACACTCCAATATTGTTAAGTTATATGTAATGCCTTCTTTGACACCTGGGCCTATCTCCGGTAAAACGTCTGCCTGTAAAGGATATCAGGAGCATTATTCCATAGATTCGATTCCAGGTGCATTCAGTTACACTTGGAGTATACCTTCCGGCTGGTCAGGTAGCTCAACTAATTCTTCTATTGTCGTAGTTCCGAATTCATCAAACGGCACCATTTCAGTCAGTGCAAATACTGTTTGTGGAACTTTGGGGGCAATTTCAAAAAATATCATTTCTAATGAAGTTGATACAGCAATGTTTTATAGCTCTGGTTCATGGGTAAATTACTTAGGACCTGCTAATTATGAGCCTTCATCTACTTATACTTATATAGATTGCGTACCCGGAGCAGTAGTTGGCATTGAGTTCCTTCAGGTTACCCAATCAGGATCCTATGCATGCATAGTTACTTACAATGGCTGCACCGATACATCTTCCTGCTGGCAAATCATTCTCAGTGGAGTAGAAAGTTTAAACTCAAATGGCAATATTTCTGTTTCGCCGAATCCTACAAACAAAAATATAAAAATTACAGGCAATGAAATGTCCCCCGGATTTTATAAAATTAAACTGTCTGATGTGTACGGTCAATTGGTAACCGAAAAGGATTATGTTTGTATCAGTAACAATATGGAAACTGAAATTAATCTTTCGGAATTCTCTTCCGGAATTTACTTTCTACATATCGATTCAAAAAACGGTTCCCGTGTTTTGAAGGTGGTGAAGGAGTAGTGAATAGCAAATAAGTAGTTGAATGTAATTGCTTTTAACAGCTAATATGAAGTTGCTTTATAATTGTTATCTGAAACAAAGAATTAAATATTGTCTTGTAATCATCCATTGTCATTAAATTTTATTTTAATATGCAAAAATATTTGATTTTTTTACTTGCCTATTTTAATATACTCTCTGGCCATACAATAGCTCAACCAAAACTTATTGGCACCAACAGGTTAGGAGGAAATGGCTTTGGTACAATCTATAAATATACGGCGGGTGATTCCACTTTAGAAGATGTTTTAAAAATTAATGGCTCATCTATACTGAAAGTAGTATCATTAGTTAAAATAGGCCAATTTTTTTATGGATCTGATTATTCAGGTGGAGGTGCGGGGTTAGGTAGTTTGTTCAAATATAACATAAATACAAAGGTCATTACTAATTTGTATCAATTCGACCGCGATTCAGGCTCCACTCCCAATTCAAGACTACTGTTTGCATCAAATGGTAAATTATATGGCTCCACATATCAAAGTGGACTTTATGGTGGGGGAACATTATTTGAGTTTGATCCCATTACTGAAACTTACACAACTATTTTAAATTGTGATTCAGTTAGTGGAACAAAAATCTATTCTGACTTTATTCAAGCATCGAATGGAAATTTATATATAACTACAACCCATGATGGAAATAATGGTTATGGAACTATTCTAGAACTGAATTTAAATACAATGACCGTACAAAAAATATATGATTTTATAGCCATAGTTGGAACATTTAATTCTTTCGCGAAGGGTATAGATTTAATTGAGTCATTTAATGGAAAGCTCTTAGGTTTTTCGCCTGTTGGTGGTTTAAACAATTGTGGACTTATATTTGAATTCGATCTTAACACTCAAGCATTTTCTACTAAATATAACTTTGACGGAATTAATGGTAAAAGACCAGAATCTGTTTCTAAGTTTAATTCTACCAAAATAATCGGTTCTACTTCTGAAGGAGGATCAAATAATCATGGTGTCCTTTTTGAATATGATTTGATTTCTGATACTTATGCAAAAAAAATTGATTTTACTGGTATAAATGGTTCAAAACCCAGCTGCAAAATGATAAAACTTGCCAATGGAAAAATGTATGGTACAACTTATTCAGGTGGTGCTAATAATCGTGGAGTAATTTATGAATATAATTTTTCAACGAATGCTTTTCAAAAGATATATGACTTTGAAATTGAAAATTATACTTATCAAATTCAACTTGCTACAGACAACATTGGCAACTTGTATGGGAGTCAAAATTGGCAATCACAAGATACTGTATTTAATTATTTATTTAAATATAATATTGCAACGGGAAACATGACAAAAGAGGTGCATTTTAGTTTAAATGATGGATATGACTTGCCCGGAGGCTTTGTATTAGCTTCTAATGGAAAGTATTATGCTGCAACAAATAAAGGAGGTAATAATTATAATGGAGTTTATAATTGTGGTGCTATCATTGAATATGACTATAATAGCAACACTATACTCAAGAAGTTAGACTTAAACGATTCTATAGGTTGCGAATCATTTAGTTCACTTGTACATGCATCTAATGGTAAAATTTACGGGACAACAACAAGTGGAGGCGCTTATAATTATGGAGCACTTTTTGAATATGACTACTTAACGAATACAATATCTAATAAGTATGACTTTAATGTAACTAATGGTGTTCAATTGTCATCTGGAGGATGGTTAATGGAAGCCTCTAACGGAAAAATATATGGCACTTGTGAATATGGTGGATTATATGGTTTGGGTACTTTGTATGAATATGACTTTGTATCAAATGTTTTCACGACTAAAATAAATTTCAATGATACAATCGGAGGTGATCCACATGGAGGTATTGTTCAGGCATCCAATGGAAATTTATATTTAATATCAAATGCCGGAAATTTTAACTTCGGCGGAATAATTGAATATAATATAATTACAGAATCTTTTTATATGAAATATAATTTTACCGGAAATATTTCTGGTTCTTCAGGATCATTAATAGAAGTTGCGCCAAACAAAATATATGGAATCATAGGAGGTCAGTTGTGTGAGTATGATTGCTCTTCAAATCAGTTAAATGTTTTATATAATTTTTTACCTGCAAATGGATATGCTTCAGGTGATTTAAAATATGCATCCAATGGAAAATTTTACGGTGTTACTTATCATAACTTTGCAACTTTTGGAGGACTCTACGAATTTGACCTAGCAACAGGTATTTACTCACAAAAAGTAAATTGGCATCAAATAGAAAACGGTTGGAAACCGGGTGATCGATTGCTTGAAGTGGGTTGTATTGCCCCAGGAATTCTGGCATCTGGTCCGGTTTCGTTTTGTCAGGGCGACAGCGTAATTCTAAGTGCCTTTGGAAGTAACTCAAATTCATTTCAATGGCATCGAAATGGCAATCCAATTGCTGGTGCAAATTCTCAAAATTTCACAGTCAAACTACCAGGAAAATATTCAGTATCGGTTACTGACACAACCTGTTCATTGCTATTTACTTCAAATCCTGTTCGGGTCCGAATTCCCTGCCTTCCACCATTCGACAACCAGGACAAATTATCATCATCATTGACCGATGCAGATATTTTCCTTAATTACGATTCGCAGCAACAACTTTTTGAAATTATTGCAACCGATTTGACTGCTGAAACCTATAATTTACTAATTGCAGATGCAACAGGCAGAATTTTGTTAAACGAAAATTCCGGCATTTCAAATAATTCTATTTACAGAAATATTGATTGCTCTACATTTGCCAAAGGTTTATACATCTTAAAGATAGTTGCAGGTGATAAAATTCTTTCACGGAAATTTGTGAAGGAACGGTAAAAAATGCAAAGTCAAACCAATTTTGTTAGAAGAGTTTTTTCCGTGTAAACAATTTACACAAACTTCTCACTAATAAATTCCACCAGACTTTCTTTGCTCATCTCATTGGAGGTGCTAAGTTCCGTAACTGTATTTTTGTATTGAGGGGTAGCAGCCAGATAATGCATGAATTGTTCCTGTGCAACTCCGGTGCCAGTAAGGTGAAGCTCATCAACATTCTGCATGTGTGAAGTAATCTGCTTAAAAAATTTCATTTGAGAAGCCCTATCGGCATTGTTTGCGGTGTTTTCACTGGAATTGCTGGCATTCCCCTCCCCTTTTTCCTCAGCAATTACTATAAATTCTCCATTCCCCCCATTTACCCTTCCTACTACAATGGCATGATTAGAATTTAACCAAACACCAAATTGCTTTTTGAATTTTTCAGACATATCGTTTTTTATTGTTATACTATCAATTACCGATCCCCTTCTTCTTACTTAATAGTTATAGCTCTACAGCCATCTTGATAACCACTCTCAGTTAAAATCAACCTGTTGACCGTTTTCAACAAGGTGGGGAACATTTCATGGCTTTCCCACAATTTCAAACCATATTTCCAGTGGAACTGTTTTTGCATTAGTTCACTGACAAAAGGTTCTATAACAACAGAGTACAATGAAAACCAACAAAGAAACAGGTCAGGTAACAGCAGGCAGCCATATTAGTTACTGGACGGAGACCAGCCGGCAAAATAAATATTCAACCCTGACAATGGATACTGAAACCGACATACTCATTGTAGGAGGAGGAATCGCAGGTTTGAGTATAGCATATCAACTGGTGAAGGAAGGAAGAAAAGTTATTGTTGTAGAAGATGGTATAATCGGAAGTGGAGAAACAGGTCGCACTAGTGCGCATTTATCTGCTGTGCTTGATACCCGATATTTTGAATTGCAAACAATCTACGGTAAAGAACAGACTAAGCTTATTGCTGCCAGCCACATGAAAGCTATCGACACTATAGAAGAGATAATAAGGGCAGAGCTGATAGAATGTGATTTTAAAAGATTAAGTGGTCAGCTTTCTCTTCATGAAACTGATAAACCTGAATCAATTGCCAAAGAATATCATGCAGCAATGGAAGCAGGTCTGGATGTAACTTTTCAGGAGTTCGTTTGCCATTTCAAAAATATTACCGGTCCCTGCCTTGAATTTAAAAATCAGGCATCTTT
The DNA here is from genome assembly GCA_963169675.1 of Bacteroidota bacterium. Lineage (GTDB taxonomy): Bacteria > Bacteroidota > Bacteroidia > AKYH767-A > OLB10 > JADKJB01. The sequence continues at coordinate 29,644 of CAUJFJ010000009.1, read as the reverse complement.
TCATCCTTTAAAATACATTAACGGACTTGCCGATGCCATTGTAAAAAGAGGCGGAACCATATATACTTCCACCCATGCCAAATCAATTGATAGTACTGGTGCGATCACAAGTGAAGGACATCGAATAACTGCCAAACATATTGTTGTGGCAACAAATTCTCCGGTGAACAATAAATACATGATGCACCTGCACCAATTTCCTTACAGAACTTATGTTATTGGTGCATTAATCAAAAAAGATTCCGTATGTGATGCTTTATTTTGGGATACAGGTGTGCAGAAAAAAGATGCTTCATTCCAGCCATATCACTATGTAAGACTAAGCGATTACAACAATGTATTCGACCTGTTGATTTGTGGTGGTGAGGATCATCCTACAGGTTTGATTGAAGCCACAGATAATCCTGATGAAAAACAAAAATACAAAAAACTCATCAATTGGGCCAGTGAACGATTCCCAATTGAAAGTATTGCCTATGAATGGTCTGGCCAGGTTTTATATTCTTACGATTCTCTTGCGTTTATAGGCAAAAATCCATTCGATCATGGCAATATTTATATTGTTACAGGCGACTGCGGAAATGGTTTGACCTATGGCGTCATGGCAGGTTCAATTATTCCCGATCTTATAAATGAAAAACCGAACCTGTTTGCTGATCTCTATAAACCTTCCAGATGCAAACTATTAAAAGCAGGTAAAGTATTTCTGGATGAATTCATTAAAGGCTTAACCGATTACTACAAAAATAAAGATTCACAAATAGTTGAATCAATAGATTCCATAGCACCGGGTGACGGTAAAATAATTGAAATAGACGGCTCGAAGTATGCTGTCTCACGAAATAATTATGAATGGCTCGATGTTGTTTCAGCGGAATGTACACATCTTGGCTGTGTTGTAAAGTGGAACAAGGACGAAAATAGCTGGGACTGTCCATGCCATGGCAGTCGCTTTACGCAAACAGGGATCGTAATAAACGGACCTGCGAATTCAAATTTAAATCATTATAAAATTAAGTCAACTGAATTTGATAAATACAAAACTCAAATTAAAGAAACGTTATGAACCTATTCTTAAATAAAGACCGGGAAATTAAACTTGATGATTTCTCGCAACTCCACGAGTTATCTAACAAATGGAATGTTTCACTAAATGATCTTACACGTGCTATAGTCGAAACGGGAAGCTTAAATATCAAACGACTTAAAGCACATATTAAAAATTCTAATGACAAATCCAGAAATTCTATAATTTGGATGTATCAGGGTATGCGAATTATTAGATAATTGCAGGCAATGGGTTTTAAAATGAATCCCTTTCTGAAAAAGGTCAGATACAGGCATCTGAAATTGGCCTTTGCAGAAAGTATGACATGTGGCCTGGTTTCACATAAATTAAATACGATCAGAGGTACTGAAGATATATATTCCGGCTCAATTATATGTTATGATAAAAACGTGAAAATTTCACTCTTAAAAGTGTCCCCTCTGTTAATAATCAAATATTCTCCGGTTTCAAAACAAGTTACTGAAATGCTTGCGAGAAATTTATCACATTTGATTAAAGCAAATATCTATGGCGCAATAACCGGATTAGCAACTTCGGACGCTGAAGCCCGACATCCCAAAGGAACTGTATTTTTATCAGTGTACAATGGCACCAAAGTAAAAACTGTTAGGAAGGTATTTCGTGGTACTCCGCTACAAATTAAGAAAAAAGCAGTTAAAGAAATGTTTCAATTGATAGATTCAGTAATTAAATAATCCGATTACTTCCTGTCAACAATCAAATCCTCCATGTTAATTTTTTTGTTGTGAACAACCAAGTTTAAACTTTTTACAAAACGAAATAATTTAGTCCAGCTAATTGGTACTTTAAACTTTCTCACCCGCGTTTCGTCAGAATCAGAATCACTTTTAGGAACTTCATTGTCTAATGCATATACTGTAAGTATCGGTTTACTTCCCGACACATAAAGTTTTAATGCAACCGGCTCAAATCTGGTGGTGTCTAATCCAGGAACAACTGTATCAAATAAACTTACTGATGTATCATCATAAAAATCCATTGATGCAGATCCTGTTAAATCGTGTTCACGGGTTTCGAATGGCTGAGTTTGATTTTTCATATATTAGTTTATTAGGCATTTCCTACACATAAAAATTTATACCATATTCAATAAGTGCTTGATTTGTCATAGATTACAAATTTTAAGCAATAGAATTGCGGAGTTTTTTCCCTATAGAAATCGCAATAATTGCAAATGGTTACACATCATGAGCAACTACAGAAAATATAAGCAATAAATTAAAGTATGATTTTGATCTTTCCTGGCAGGTATACAAGATTCCTGGTGTAAAATGGCACAATTGTTCCATTATAATTTGATATATAAATACAGGATTATTAAAATCCCGAAATCATGAAAAAAGAGAAATCAAAATCAAATCTCACTGATATTTCAAAAAGCGGTGAAAAGGGAAAAGAGAAATTTCAAAAACACCTTGATAAGCCATACATCAGCAAAAACTTTATTGGAACAGACAAACTACTGGATAAGGTTGCACTCATAACAGGTGGTGATAGTGGCATTGGAAGAGCCATTGCGTTACACTACGCGAGAGAAGGAGCTATGATAGCAATAGTTTACCTTAAAAGTGATGAAGATGCATTAGAAACTCAAAATCTGGTTGAACATGAAGGCGCCAAATGCATATTACTAAAGGGGGACATCAGTTCTGTTAAGTTCTGCAAAAGTGCAATTCATCAAACATTCAAAAAATTTGGTAGAATTGATATTTTGGTTAACAATGCAGGAATGCACGAAGACTCTCCTTCGATCGAAGAAATCGAACCAGAACAAATTCAAAAGACTTTTGCAGTTAATACTTTCCCTTTATTTTATTTTACTCAGGCAGCTCTTAAATACATGAAACCAGGCGGTGTAATTATAAATACAGCATCTGTGGTAGCTTACAGGGGCAGTGATCATTTATTGGATTATTCAGCTTCAAAAGGTGCTGTGGTTACTTTTACCCGTTCACTTGCACAAAATCTTGCAAAGAAAAAAATAAGAGTCAATGGCGTTGCGCCGGGTCCGATCTGGACACCACTGGTAGTGCATGCATTTGACAAAGCACATCTTGAAAAATTTGGCAAAAATACTTCCTTAAAAAGAGCAGGTTATCCACAGGAAGTGGCTCCTGCATATGTGTGGCTTGCAAGCAATGAAAGTTCCTACATCACCGGGCAAATGATTCATGTTAATGGTGGTGAAATAATTAACGGCTAACAAAAAATCAATAGAATTTTTTAAGTATTTCCTCTCTTTCCTGAGGGGGAACTGAAGGAATTTGCGGATTAAAAGGAGGTGGACTGTCAATACGCGTTGGGTCATTTTGTCCAGGCGCCTCAATTCTGGTAGGGTCAACTTTTGCAGGATCATTCGCAGGACCCGGCTTAGTAGGATCTGGGTTATGATCGGGTTTCGCTGGAATATCCTTTTCGGGTTTTTGTGGATTCGTTTGCATGATAGCGTATTTTTTAGTTATAAAGTAACCTCCGGCTATTACACCGGAGGTTGTGTGTCCGTTATCTGCTTTCCTTTCGCCGGTATTACCCGGTTCAAGTTTTTAGGATGTTTTCTCAGACCTCAATTTTGAAATCACTCCTAAGCAAAAAACTTTTACAATAATTATATATAAATTATTGTGCCATAAATTTCTGAGAATAAATTAGATGTAATACTGGATAAATCAGGGGAAATAGTTGCATATCAGGAATTCTTTTCCCCACATTTCAACAAAAAAAACGTTTTAAATACTAATTTCTAATTTCCGGAAATAATGATTTTCCCGTTATAAATCTTTTGATCACTATTAAAAACATTTATCAGATAATATCCATTAGCCAAATGACTTAAATCCATTTGTAATGTACTTGCATCCGCAATAAATTTTTGCAAATTTTTTCCTGATAGGTCAGAAATAAGAATCACATCACCAGCAGATCCGCCTTCCACATTTACAATTCCATTGGAAGGCACAGGGAAGAGGGTTCTCTTACTTTTATTTATAGTTTCAATTCCTGTTGCATTATCCGGAAACGTTAACTTCCATATTTTGGGAATATTTGGACCTCCCGGATATCCATTTTCAATTACGTAAAGTACATTTCCAACGAGTTCAGCATCAACAGGACTTTTAAATCCGGATGCTATTCGGGTAGTTGAGATTATGTAATCACTAAACAATGGATCGAAGGTGAATTTCATTTGAAGCAAGTCTTCACCTACATCCATTGCAGGTGCAAGTCCGTAACCCGAAACATAACCAGACGAATCGGAACAACCCATTGTATAGCCAAGCACAAATCCATCTCCGGTATAATTTCCACCTAATGCATCTGTTTTATCGAAAACCAATCCTAATGGTGATTTATGAGAAGTAAATGTTCGGATTTGATAACCCGGAGTGCTGCTTATATCAATTACAGAACCGGTAGCCGGATTTCGCCAGATATCTGTATCGGGACCTGAATTACGAAGTCCTTGTGTAATCACCAATCCCGAAGGCATTTGGGGATAACCGGGATCATTATAGAAAAAATTATTTTGCCAGGCTAAACAACCATGATTGATCAGCAAGTCAGCAGTTGGATCATATGAAAGAGATTGCTGTCCGGTGAAATTACCGCCCATCACCCAGGGAAATCCATAATGGCGACCTTGCTGTATCCAATTCAATTCATCCGGATCATCGCGGTCACCTGAATTTTCAACGGCAAATAAATTTCCATTTTTATCGTATGCCACATCAAAAGCATTTCTGAAGCCTCTTGCAAAAACATAACCGGAAGCACTCAACCATGCAGAATCATTTTGCAATATCAAATTAGTAGCGGTTACCGGCAGCCTGAAAATCGAAGAAGTCAAAGGAACTTCCCGGTATCCGGGAAACATCCCTCCTGAAACCTGAACCTCACCATGATCGGTACGGGAACCACTGCACACTATAATTGAATCCTTAGACGGATTTAAACAAAGTCCACTGAAAGCATGATCAAACAAATGAGCTGAGCTTGCATAGGGTTCTGTGGTCATTAAATTACTCCATACCCAGCTACCATTAACCTGCAATTGACCTCTGGCAACAATCCCATGTCCGGGAACTCCAGCTTCCTTATAATTTCCACTCAAATAAATAGTACTGTCACTTATTGCAAGACCCTGCAAATAATTAATTCCATGATCAGCTTCTGTTGCTACTAAAGCATCTGTTGCCGGCAGACCAGGCTCCTGATCGATTCGATAAACATCACCGTTAAATGAAATATAGTATAAATGACCATCTCCATCACATTTCGCAATACGAACAGCCATAGGCTGAACTTCCATCAGTTGCTCATGCTGAATGTCAGGATTCATAATTATTGCTTGCCCCTCACTGGAATCCGTGTGAACCAAAAATGGTAATATCAGAAAATAAAGCTCTTTACGTATCATGTCCTTCAGTTAAATTAATTGGTAACCACCAGATTAAATTAAACTAATTCATGAATAGTCTGCCATAAATATGACAAACGCCACTATATGTATGGTCAATGCACTTTCCTGATAGGTCAATCCTTTGTATCTTTGAACCCTTACCAGTTATCAGTGACCAGTTATCAGTGACCAGTTATCAGTGACCAGTTATCAGTGACCAGTTATTAGTGACCAGTTATTAGTGACCAGTTATTAGTGACCAGTTATTAGTGATCAGTTATTAGTTATTAGTTATCAGTAATCAGTTGCCAGTTTGCCCTCAAGTTAGTATACTCTACTTCAGAGTTACAACTTCTCACATAATACTTCTTACCTCAGCCATGAAAAATATCATCTTCGACCTCGGTGCAGTAATAATCGATATCAACTACAACTTCACCGCAGAAGCATTTAAAAAAATAGGCATTACCAATTTTGATGAAATTTATTCAAAAAAGAAACAGGACAATTTTTTTGATGACTTTGAAACCGGTCATTTCTCGAACGACCAATTCCGTACAGAAATCCGCAAACACATTTCTCATGAAATAACGGATCAACAAATTGATGAAGCCTGGAATGCCATGCTAATTAATATTCCTGTTTCAAGAATGAAATGGCTGCAGAGCTTACGTCCGAAGTATCGTATTTTTTTACTCAGCAATACCAACCGAATTCATGTGAAAGCATTCTCTAAAATTATTTCCGATACGCATGGAGTAGGAACTTTCGAAAGTTGCTTCGATAAAATATATTTGTCATGTAATATCGGTTTAAGAAAGCCGAATGCGGATATATTTGATCTGGTAGTAACAGAAAATAACCTTGATCTGAATGAAACTGTGTTTATAGACGACTCACCTCAACATATCGAAGGCGCACAAAAATATGGCTTGACTGCATGGCATCTTAAGGATGGAGATACAGTTGAAAATTTAATGACCAAACATTTAGGTCTGTAGCGGATTTGAACCAAATTAAACTAAATCGTAGTTATCTACATTATTCAAAACTTATCCTCTCACTATATCTTTTTTCCCCATTCTGTATTACCGACAGGAAATAATTCCCTGCAGGGAAACCTGCGCGATCCAGCTCAACACTTTTCTCATTCTCCCCAATTCTTTTGCTAAATACAATTTCTCCCAAGGCATTATGTAGCTGAATAATTTGCGTAACAGATTTGTCTTCTTCATCCAATTTCAGATAATATTTTTCTTTTACTGGATTCGGATACACACTGTATGTTACAGAAGCCACCTCAACTTTGACAATCTCGCTATATTCAAAGTTCCCATTGTAATCATTTTGGCGTAGCCGGTAATAATTGAGTCCCTGCAATGGACCTGCATCCGTGAAATTGTAATTGGAGTACGAAGATGTACTTCCTGTTCCATCAACAAGACCAATAGTTTCAAAATTTTGTCCATCAGCACTTCTCTGAATTTCAAAAAAATCATTGTTAATTTCCGATGCGGTTGTCCATGTGCATTTCACTAATTTATTTTCAGCTGTTTTTGCAGAAAAATGGACCAACTCTACCGGTAGCGGCTCATTCCAAATGTAGTAACTATTCCAGGTTTTTACCGAAGAATTAAACAACCATAACCTTTGATTGGTATATCCTACTCTATAGGTTGCCGATGTAACCGCACTAGCAGGTAATTGTGTTACTCCGGTCAATGCTCCGCTTACCCTGTCAAACAGGTAGATTCGTTTAGCGGTATAATCGAGTAACGCAATTTCATAGCCAACTTGACCGGTGTACATAATTGTAATTTGGTTCACCGTCGTAAATGAAACACCGGTTAACGGAATAATTCCGACTAATAAAGCCGTATTTCTATCATAAACATACATTTGACCACCGAAGCAAAATAAAACCGTATTTGTTTTGAAATCATATGCCCCACATGATTGAGCATTTGGTTGATTCAATCCTGTAAAAAGCATGGTAAAATTTCTAGTTGCGTTGCTTGAACCATTCAATTGAATCGTACTCCAACCAATTGAATTGAAACAGTTTCTTTCGAGCTGATTTAAATTTGGATTCCACCAAATACCTCGGGAGTCTATCCCTGCAGTATCCTGAAAAACTGATAGCCCACCAGTTTCATTCCAGGTTTCGATAGGAAAATTAATGTTTCCTACCCGAATTGAATAATACTTTTTTGCTAACCAATTATAAGTAATTGTTGTATTAGATACTGCTGCTGCACTTGAAAAAACTAATGAATCGGACATGGGTACTGCATTAACTGCAGGTGTTTTTTGGCTAACCCCAAGTTGCCACATTAGAGCCAACATTAATATGAAAATGAATTTAACCTTATACATGACAGACCATCTTTTATTGTGAGCAGAATTTACACTGCTACAAAACTCTAACATATTAGCATGATATAAAATACCCCAAAAAGGGTAATTTGATCAAATAAGGTCGATCTATCTCATTTCATATCCCCCAAAAGGGGCATATATCTTGAAAATAAATAATCCAAGAGCCGAAAGCGAAAACCCAAAAAGAGCCGAAAGCGAAAACCCAAAAAGAGCCGAAGGCGAAATAAATAACCCTAGAGCCGAAGGCGAAAATCCAAAAAGAGCCGAAGGCGATATAAATAACCCAAGAGCCGAAGGCGAAACTCGCATAGAGCCGAAGGCGAAATAAATAACTCAAGAGCCGAAGGCGATTAAAATAACCCAAGAGCCGAAGGCGAAAACCCAAAAAGAGCCGAAGGCGAAATAAATAACCCAAGAGCCGAAGGCGAAAACTCACAAAGAGCCGAAGGCGATTAAAATAACCCAAGAGCCGAAGGCAATTAAAATAACCCAAGAGCCGAAGGCGATATAAAAAATTAACTACCTAATTAACCACCTAATTAACTACTTAATTAACTACCTAATTAACTACCTAATTAACCACCTAATTAACTACCTAACCTCCTGACACAACTCTATCAAAACCCCATTCGTTCCTTTAGGATGTAAAAAACAAACCAGTTTATTGTCGGCACCCGGCTTAGGTTCTTTATTCAGTAAAACAAACCCTTCTCCTTCCAACCGTTTCATTTCAGCCACAATATCATCAACATCAAAAGCAATGTGATGAATTCCTTCACCTTTCTTTTCAATAAATTTTGCAATGGGACTATCAGGATTGGTTGCTTCGAGCAGTTCGATTTTATTTTCTCCTGTCATGAAAAAAGAAGTTGACACCCCCTCCGATTCTACCACTTCCATTTTATAGGGCTCCTTATTAAATAATTTCGTGAAAAGCTGATTGGAAACTTCCAGACTTCTAACGGCTATGCCTATATGTTCAATTTTTTTCATCAGTTGAATTTGGTTTTTCCGGTGTGGTATAAATGTATCGAATGGTAACTGGTGGCGGCTCCGGCTTAACTTCCACAGGTTCGGGTGCAGGTGGTAAAGTTACCTGTGTAGTGGGAATTTTCCAATAGGCATCGGGACCATCATCCACATCATCGTCATTACCTTCTTTTTCCCATTCATACATTTTTCGTTGCGGTCCTTCTTTACGATAAACAATAGCTAATAAAATTCCTGCAAAAGCTCCAAATAAATGAGCTTCCCACGAGATGCCCTTAAATAATGGGAAAACGCCCCATACCATCCCGCCATAGAGGAAAACCACCAACAGAGAAAGAGCCATCAACCTTGCTTCCCTTCTTACCACGCCACTTAAGAACAAAAACGTGGTCAATCCATATACGAGTCCACTGGCACCAATATGATACGATTCCCGGCCACCGATCCACAACCATATCCCGCCAAGGAAAAAAATGCCTGCAAACACCCTATAAGCCATTGCTTTATAGAAATAAAACAACCCCGATAGCAGCACCAGTAAAGGCAGGGAATTGGATATCAAATGCTTCATGTCACCATGAATAAACGGACTGGTTATCACACCTTTAAGTCCGCTCCAGGTTCTGGGAAGCACCCCATACTCTGTAAGTAGATATCCCGATTGGATCTCGAGCCACTTCACCAGCCAAAATGCAGCTACTAATGCCAACCCCGGCAAAAAGCTCTTTATCATTCTCTTGACTTCCTGATCCATCTTTCAAATTTGATATTTCAGCTGCACTAAAACCATTCCATGAGGTTGGGATACAATCATTCTAACACCAAATGGCAGTAAAAGTCGCATTTCATCACACAATTTTCTGCCCATTCGACAGAAACCTGCCAACATTCGGTATTTTTGAGGCATGAACGATACCATGAAGGTCAGCAAAAAAGCGGACTTCACCGGACATACCGGTTCGGTTTATGCTTTATCACCAGCATTAAATACATCGAATTTCCTGTCTGCAGGTGGCGATCGCATTATTGCTGAGTGGGAGCCCGGTAATCCGGAAAATGGAAGTGTTGTTGCCCGTACTACTGAAATTATTTATTCGCTATTGAAATTACCTCAACAGGAATTGTTGTTAGCCGGCCAAGCAACTGGTGGTATTCATGTGGTGAATTTGAACTCACGTAAAGAAGAACGATTACTGCAATATCACAAGTCTCCAATTTTTGATTTGGCTCTTGCACCTAAAAGCAATTTAATTTTTTCCCTTGGCGGGGATGGGACACTCGGCGTGATCAATGAGCATGATTTGTCACTAAAAAGAATTATACAAATTGGCGATGGTAAGCTTCGTGTTGCTGCTATTCACCCACAAGAACAAATGGTGGCTATTGGTGTTGCCGATGGAAGCATTGCCATTTTTTCGTTGCCTGACTTAAAACTTATTCACTTATGGCAAGCACATCAACCCGGATTTTCTGTGAATGCATTAACGTTTAGTCGGGATGGCAACCAATTATTCAGCGGCTCACGCGATGCTCATTTGCAAGTTTATGATGTGACAGCTAGTTATAAAATGACACAAAAAATTCCAGCTCATAATTATGCCATTTATTCTATTGTCCTGCATCCAACAGAAAATATTTTTGCAACCGGCAGTCGCGATAAAACAATAAAAATATGGGATGGGACCACTTTTGAAATCATCAAACGTATCGATAAAATTTCAGATAGCGGTCATGTTAATTCCGTTAATAAATTACTCTTTCTTGCCAATGGCTTGCTGCTTTCGGCAAGTGATGACCGCTCAGTAATGGCTTGGGAATTCCGGTGATGCTATTTATTTAATATCTTTGTAACAATGAACCAAAACCTCGACCCCAGAGAAGACGCATTGCAAAATGTGGATCGTGAGATGGAAAAAGTGCTCAGGCCCCTTGAATTCGGTGATTTCACCGGACAAGCGAAGGTGGTTGAAAATCTCAAGGTTTTTGTCAAAGCTGCGCAATTAAGATCCGAATCATTAGATCATGTACTGTTGCATGGCCCTCCCGGTTTAGGTAAGACTACATTAGCAAATATTATTGCCAATGAGCTTGGTGTAAATATTCGGATTACCTCCGGACCTGTACTCGATAAACCCGGTGATCTTGCAGGATTATTGACTAACCTTGAACCGAATGATGTTTTATTCATCGACGAAATTCACCGCTTGAGTCCTGTAGTTGAAGAATATTTATATTCTGCCATGGAAGATTTCCGAATCGATATTATGATTGATGCCGGACCCAATGCGCGATCAGTACAAATAAAATTAAACCCGTTTACTTTAGTTGGTGCTACTACCCGATCGGGATTATTAACTGCACCATTACGGGCGCGTTTTGGAATTAATTCCCGCCTCGAATATTATGATGCGAAACTGTTGCAGCTAATTGTACTTCGTTCTTCTGATATCCTCAAAATTACCATTGATGATGCTGCAGCTTATGAAATTGCCCGACGCAGCCGGGGAACACCACGTATAGCAAATGCCTTACTAAGAAGGGTTCGCGACTTTGCACAAATTAAAGGCTCCGGTCATATTGATATTCCTATTGTTGACTATTCATTGAATGCACTTAACGTGGATGCTCATGGTTTAGATGAAATGGATAATCGTATTCTCACTGTAATTATCGATAAATTTAAAGGAGGACCTGTTGGTATCAATACCATTGCAACCGCTGTTGGTGAAGAAGCTGGAACTATTGAAGAAGTATATGAACCCTTTTTAATTATGGAAGGTTTCCTCACCCGAACTCCACGTGGCAGAGAAATTACCGATAAAGCATACAAGCATCTTGGTAAGAAAAGAACCGGCCCGGCGGGAAGCCTCTTTGATTAAGAATTAAGAATTAAGGATTAAGAGTTAAGGATTGAAATAAGATGTGAGCGTTGCTATTTTGAATAACCGATGACATCAATTGCTACAAGTCTTATAAAATCTGAAGCAAAACGACTTGGATTCTCACACACGGGAATTTCTTCCGCTTGTTTTTTGGAACAGGAAGCACCTCGGCTAGAACAATGGCTGAAGAACAACATGCATGGCAAGATGTCGTACATGGAAAGAAATTTTGATAAACGACTTGATCCTCGTTTGCTTGTTGAGGGTGCTAAATCCGTTGTTTCATTTGTTCTAAACTATTTTCCGGAAGCAACTCAGAATGATCCCCAAGCACCGAAGATATCGCGTTATGCTTATGGAAAAGATTACCATCTGGTGATCAAGGAAAAATTATTTCATTTATTAAATTTCATTCGCGAAAATATTGGAGAAGTAAATGGCCGTGCATTTGTCGATTCAGCTCCTGTACTCGATAAAGCATGGGCACAAAAAAGTGGATTGGGATGGATAGGTAAGAATAGCAATCTGATAAATCCAAAAAATGGTTCTTACTTTTTCATTGCAGAACTCATTCTTGATATTGAGCTGGAACCCGATCTACCAATAACAGATTATTGTGGAACCTGCACCAAATGCATCGATGCATGTCCAACACAAGCAATCATTAAACCCTATGTAGTTGATGGCAGCAAGTGCATTTCTTATTTTACTATTGAATTGAAAGATGCATTTCCGGAATCACTCAAAAATACTTTCGATGATTGGGTTTTCGGCTGCGATGTTTGCCAGGAAGTTTGTCCCTGGAACCGTTTTTCAAAACCAACTCAGGAACCAGCTTTTCATCCCCGTGAAGGGCTGCTTGAAATGAGTAAAAGTGACTGGTATGAAATTACCGAGGACGTTTTCAATAAAGTATTCAAAGATTCTGCCGTTCAAAGAACAGGCTTCGAAGGATTGAAAAGAAATCTGGAATTTCTGAAGGGACAATAAGTCCATGTTGTGCGATTGTACTATTTCCGGGCTCCGGCTCCATCTGTAAACTTTAATTTTTTCACAGGCTTTGATTCTGGTGTCTTTACCAGTTCATATGGTCGGTTGAATGCTTCCTGAGATACTTTAAACATTGACGACAATTTTCGAATTGTTTCTTTTGAAATGCCTTTTTTATAATTTAATATATCAGATAAGTTCCCTCTGCTTAATTCTAAACTAACTGCTAAATCAATTGCTTTCATATTTCTTTCCTTCATAAAAGAACGAAGTAATTGAACCGGATCAAGGTCCTGAAAAGAATTATTCTTTCTGTCGAAGGCTTCAATTAATACATTTAATAATTCAATTTCATCTTCACACTCTTGATCGCTTTCAAGAAGAAATAAAAGTTTGTCACAATAATCATTATACTGATTTTTGTTTTTTATGACTGTGTACTTTAATTCTGTTTTCATCTGATTAATAACTATTGATGGTATATTGAGATGATGAAGCACAAATTTTATCATACTCTTTGTGAGTTCCTATCCAACACACATACAGGTGGACTCTTTGCTTTCTTATATTTTTTGCAAAAAAATATTTACAAATCATCCTGTATTTATTTCCTGCAATATTAAATACAACTCTGTTACTTCCTTTGCCTAACAAATCTGCTTTACTGAAAGTTGCCAAAATATCGCCCGGGCTATTCCAGTCTGCAAACTTCACTTTTGAAGTCCATTCTTCGAATGAGCTTTTATGCCTGATTGTTGCAGCGTAATCCTCAATGGTTTGCTTTTTAATAATATTAACTTTCATCAAAAGTAGTTAAAGTATCAATAATGTTCTCGTTTTGGGAACATTATTTAGAAAAATGCATAAAAATCTATTAATCAACTATTTAAATACAAAAACGGTTTAATTTTGAATCGTTTACAACAGCTGATTCTGCATCAAAAAAAACCTGACCCGTATAAAAACAGGTATTCAAACAAGAGCCGCGTGAAGAATTATTTGGAAACGTGCTTAAATGTTTCCGCAATAATATCAGCGTATCGGTGCCCAAAAGTGGTAATACACCACACCATTAACAATCCTCTTTCCTCTCTTTTCAGCCATTTTACGGCTTTCTTCAGTTCCTTCCTAAATAGTACCCGGTCGAAACTAACCTTCATCAGGATTTCCTTAGTGTATTCAAACATCTCTTAGGGTTTGTAAATGGAAACTTAAATTTACTACCATTCTTGCCTAAATGCAAGACTTTTTTTGTGAAATATTAATAGCCCTTGTTGAAAACTATTGTAACCGGCTACAGAATCAATTATTTGACTCGTTCCACCGGTAAGAATTATTTTTCAATCCTACCAGATCAATAGCGCGATCGACTACAGTTGCGGCCAATTGTTCAAAATTGGTTGGTTTGCTATAAAATGAAGGGCTGGCGGGGCAAATAATACCTCCGGCTTCAGTTACCGTCTTCATATTATTGATGTGAATCAAGTTTAGCGGTGTATCGCGGGTGATCAGCACCAATTTGCGGCGTTCTTTCAAAATTACATCGGCAGCTCTGGTTGTAAGATCATTGGAGATGCCAGTAGCAATGCGACCTAAAGTTCCCATGGAGCAGGGACAGATAATCATGGCTTTATAACTTGCCGAACCGGAAGCGAAGGGGGCCATGAAATCATTCCTATCGTAAAATTGAAATGGATATTTTTCATAGAGTTCATTATCCAGTTCAAACTTCCAAACATCTTTGGCATTATCGGACATGCATACACCAACCGTTTCAATCTGATCCTGCAAGGTCTGCAATCTGTCGAGTAGCACTTTCGCATAAATGGCACCACTGGCGCCGGTTACTGCGACTACAATTTTTAATTTTTCGTTGTTCATTCAGCTGATGCGGATTTGCCGCTAAACTTATATTGCAAAGCAAACAACAAACAGGAGCTATACTGTCCTTTATTGAAACGGTAGTCCTCACCGGAGACATGTTTTCTTACTGCGAGAATTGAATTACTCATGCGCGCTGTAAAACTTAACTGTTTTACAATAGTTACATTCATTCCCAGTTGTGCAGCAATCTCCATATCTTCGAATGGTCGCCTCGATGGCAATACTCCATATTCATCTTCTTCTTCTGAAGATAAAAGTACACCGGCAGAAGGACCTGCTTCAAATATTAATTTGTTATTATACTTCCATTGTAACAACAACGGAATTTCAAAATAGTTAAGTCGCAACCTGTAGTAAACATAATCTTCTTTTTCAGGATCAGAATTTTTCTTGCTCCCTTTTTGAAAATAAAGAATCGACATAGCCATGTCGAATTTAGGCGAAAGCGTGGTGCTCACGAAACCACCGGCAACAATTCCGGCTTTATTAAAACCACTCAGCTGATCACCAGATATTTGTGTTGCGGAAACCCCTGCCGTTAAGCCTGCTCTGAATTGTTGTGCAGAAGCAACTCCTGTCGCAACAACCAACAAAACTGTTAAAAACGATTTCCACATATCCCCGTTCGTTAGTTTCTGTTAATGAATAACTTCATGTTCCTCAACCTGAATAATTTCTTTAGTTACTTCGTTGTAAACAAATGAAATTACTTTCATGTTATTTTCATTCCAGGAAGCATCCAGTGTTTTAGAATAGTTCTTGGTATCGATAGTGCCTGCGGTGGTATTTGTAATAGCATCACCATACGTTCCATTCATGGAAGTACGCAATACATCGCGGTGAACATAATCAGGAATATCTTCCGGGGAAGCATCGTAATCCTTTTGCCAGTTAATGATACTGTCTTCAACCAGAAACACACATAGTTTGTGTGCTCCACCCAGTGAATTTACAAATTCTGAATTTATTTCTGTTTGCAACGTTCTGGAAGTGGCATCAAAGGTGTTTTCAATTTCAATTTTTACAGGTGCAGGAGATGCATCTCCGAGCACACTTGAAATTTCACCCAACCAACTGGTAGATGATAGAACATAATTGCCATTCACTTGTCTCCGGTTTACCATTCCATTCGGGTTACCAATTGCCGAGATACCAAAATCGGTATCAAGTTCGGTTCCTTCGGGTGTTCTGAAATCATAAGTAAAATATGGAGCAGAAGGTGGGAATACCGTTGCAAATCCACCAGCATGCACCGTCATAATTATGAGGCGATCGCCATACACATCTTTTAAATCGTGAAGTGCTTTTGCTGCACGTGGGCAGTTTCCACACTTATGTCCTGTGTAATCTTCAACCAGAACTTTACGATCGCCACCAACAACAATAATTTCTTCTTTGTAAGGTGCTTCAACTTCATCACACGATTGAAAAGTGAGTAGAGCAAATAGCGGCAGACAAATTAATTTCAGAGCTTTCATTGAATATGTTTTTTACTTGATACTTTAATTATTTAGAAACTGCTTGTAACAGAAAGTGAGAACCCATTTGATGCGGGAACGTTTCTGCAAACGCCACCTACACACAACAGTCCTTCACGTTGTTTACCATATCCCATGGTAATCCGGTTGGCACCTTTGGTGAAACCCATGGAAACATTTGGATAATGTATTCTCAGGTCTTTGTCATCATTACCATAATTATATTCATTGAAGGCAGCAAAAAACCAATTTGGAGAAATGCTGTATTCAACCAACGCCATTGCCCAGTTTTTCTTGTCCTGATCAGTCATGAGGTGTTGTAATTCAACACGCAAGCTATGGGATTTGTTTATCTTATACTGCCCTTCAAGGATTCCAATATGTGCGTAAACAGTACCATAGGCATCTCCAAGGCCCTGAATTACACCTTTGTCATACAAGGTATAAATATAATTGGCGATCAATTTGAAATCCTTATTGACTTTTTTCTGGATCTCAACATTTACTTCTTCAAAATACTTCGAATCACCAGGAACGAAGAATTCGCTTTCATAGCCAAGTTCATTGTTGAGAGAAGTAGTATCAAGTCCATTGGCACGGGAATAATTCAAAGCCACATAAGTTCCATACTTCCCGCCAAGGGCTGAGCCTTGTTTAAAATTATAAAACAATTCACCCTGAAAACCAACCTCACCATTTGGTTGTGTAGCATAAGGATAAATTGTTGCTAGGCGATAGGTCTGCTGTTTCGTTAATGCAGGGAGATAGCTAAGATTTAAATCATTTATAGTTGCATTTCTATCGGAGCGAAAATTCATGTTATCGATGTATTTTGCTGACAAGGAAATACCGATTCCCTTTTTAGTGTAAGCACCATTCATGTAAAGCGCCTGACCTTCTTTATAAATACCAAATGGACTTATTGCGGTTGCATTTACCAGTGAAGGATCGTTGTACTTGTATGCGTATTCACCATAAAAAGAATAATTACCACGGGTAATATTTAAGCGTGAAGCAAACGCCAATACATTTTCAGGGAGTTTATACAAATCATTGTCATCTTTCTGATACTTACTGACCACACTACCACCAAGTGTAATCCTGGTTTTAGAATTATTAAGTGAAGTAATTGCATCCATAAGTGAAACTTCGCCATCAAAGCCTCGAACAATACCCGGACCTTTGCTGAAATACGAACGTTGTTCACCAATAAATCCTTTTACATAAATTCCTTTCCAGGGATTATATTTTATCCGGATTCCATCCATGGCATTATCGATTCCAAGGCCACGCTCTTCGTAACTTCTGAATATTAATCCGCTTCCAAACTGATCGTAAAAATTACCGATGGTAATTTCCAGTTCATCATTTACATAGCTTGCAAAACGATAAGTGATTCCGGAACCTTTATACCGGGTATCAAATCCAAGCATCGGATTCAGATAGGATTCATAGCGGATTCCGGCATTGAATTTACCTTTTGTAAAATTCAGGTTTCCGAAGCCATTCGACAACACTTTCTCGGGGACATCGAGAGCGCCGATCAGTGAATCCTTAATATAATATTGAGCATCAAATTGAAAATTGCCATGTATTTCGGCTGGCAAATTGAGCAATTGCGCCTGTGACGCAACGGCTGAAATCAGTAACCCGGCGGTTAACAGGGTTTTGCGTAAGCTTTTCACGATAGTGGTGGTGTTTAGAATGATTTGCAGAGGGTGAAAATAGCCTAAATCCTGCAAAAATGCCAATGACCCCGAGAATTGAGGTCATTGATCTGTAAATTTTGAAGTTGAACTTTAGTTAAGTGGCTGACCTGCAGCGGTTTTCTTAACTTTTTCGAATAACTTATCTTCATCTCCCGGAGCATAAGATGTATGCTGATCGATAATCTCACCTTTTCCATTAATAAGGAATGTATGAGGTACCATATTTACATTCATGGCACGTTTTAAATCTCCATTAGGATCAAGAAACACATCGTAGTTCCAACCTTTGCCATTGACAAATGGAGCAACTGATGACATGGTTCTGGCATCATCAATTGAAATGGCAACCAACTTAACACCGGTTTCTGCTGTCCAGTCGGCATAAACTTCATTAATTGCTGAAAGCTCATTGACACATGGTTTGCACCAGGTTGCCCAAAAGCTAACGATCATTGGTTTGCCATCATTTACTATTGTGGAAGTACTTACCACTTTACCATCCAATGCTTTTACATTCACGACCGGTAAACCCGATTTTGCCTGAGCTGCATCCTGAGCATTCAGAGCGCCGAAGGTGGTCAGAGTTACCAGAAGCAGAGATAGAATTGATTTTTTCATGATTTTAAGATTTCTGAATTATGATTTTTAAAGCGTTGCGAACATTACAAATATACTGCCATATTTTATTGCTTCTCGAGTACATTCTTCCTAACCCATCTTGGGAGAATGATAGCACCAATAAACAGATATGGATAATAACTGATTAATCTCCACAGGAGTGCCAGAGAAGCCGAAACACCTTCGGGCGTAAATTCACCCAGGAAGCGAGAGAACATCACTTCTGCAAGGCCGGCACCACCTGGTGTCGGACTAACCAAGAGGAATATCCACATTACTAACTGACGGGCATAAATCACGATATTCTCATGCCAGCCGTGAGTAATAAAGGCCATAATAATGCAATTAATAACCATGTAACGGGCAGTCCATGAAAATATAGTTGCTCCAAAAGAATGGATCCAATAAGATGAGTTCTGGCTTTTGATTTCACCCGAAGCAATTACCATGTCATTTCCGGTATGATAAGCGTTCGTTTTCCAGCGTCTCAAAATAGGAAGTGAAAACATTTTTAACAACAACCACTTAACAGCTCTTGGGTTTATGAATAAAGCATAAGCAACCAATAAAGTATAAGCTAAGATAATACCATAGCCAAACCAAAAGACAAAGTAAATACTGCCGGCTTCAGTTGCCGGGCCGGTTAAAGTTGGGTCTAATGAAATAAACAGATTTGCTTTACCGACAAAAATAAACACTAACGGTACCGCCAATACGAAAAAGAGTTCGTCAAGAAACGAAGTAGTAAGTACCACAGCAATGCTTCGTCCCATGTTTACCTTTTCTTTATTTAAAATAAAGAATGCGAGCGCCGTTCCACCAACCATTGTAGGTGTAATTGCCGATGCGAATTCCCAGAGCATGATTACCGGAAAACTTCGTCGCCAGGAAATTAAATTTCCCGAAAGCACTTTAATCCGGTACATATAAGCAAGATCCCGAATTGCCATCATTACAAAAGCCAATAAAATCCAAAATGTGGTATACCAGGTCCAGCTTATTTTTTCATAAGCTTCTTTATCGAAATTGGAAATAAGCAAATAAAGAGCAACGCCGATACCAATCAGTACCGGAAGTACAATTTTGCCGGGTCTGAAGTTTTTTATTACATCATTCCCATCAATCTGCATTCTCAGCCTGGGTATTTACCGAAGTAAGATAAAAATTATTGAACCCTTCACTGATAACAATTACTACCGATTTCCCCTGAATCAAATCAAGTAAGGCAAGGAAAGTAAAACAAGCATGAATACGTGACTGACAAGCTGAAAAAATATCGAGGAAAGTAACATTTGATTTCAAACGAACCAGTCGCTGAATGTTATCCTTTTCCATATCAATTGTAAACGGATACTGAACAACCATATGACTTTGCCTTGATTCCTGATTGCGGAATCGCTCCATCACTTTTTCAAAAGTAATCATCAGTTTAAATAGCGTTAGTGCATTTAATTCTGAAGAATAGTTAGAGCCATCGGCATGCATGGCAATAGTAGTAAGTTCACCTGGGGTATTTCCACGCTCTACTTTTAAAGATCGATCCTCTTCAAGTTGCTTCAATTCAGATGCAGCCTCTTTGTATTGTTTGTATTCGAGCAGCTGACGCACCAAATCCTGCCGTGGATCAATTTCATTTCCCAGTTCATCCTTCGGATAGCGTGGCAACAACATCTTAGCTTTAATTCGCATTAATGTTGAAGCAACGAGAATAAATTCACTCGCCAATTCAATATTCATGGAATCGGCAGCATGGATATAGTCGAAGAAATCGTTGGTAATTTTTGAAATCGGAATATTATGAATATCCAATTCATCCCGCTCAATGAAGAACAAGAGCAGGTCGAATGGTCCCTCAAACTGAGGTAACTTTATTTCGTATTGTGTAGGTGCAAGTACAGCTTCCAAGAGCCTTGAATTTTAGATTAACAAAGATACGATTCCGCCTAAACTTCACCCACCTGCATTTGTTTAAATACTGTAAATTCAACCCTTTCAAAGACTTCCATTAGGCAACTTATTAAGAATCAACATGAAAAAGATTTACCACCTGGCCAATTGCACCACCTGTCAAAGAATACTTAAAGAAATAAAAGCCGGACCCGAATTTAAGCTTCAAGATATTAAAAGTGAACCAATTACAGCAGCTCAACTTGACCAAATGGCTAAACTTGCCGGTTCTTATGAGGCGCTTTTCAGCAGAGTTGCCCTCAAATACCGCTCCATGGGCTTGAACGAAATGGAGCTAAAGGAAAAAGATTATCGCAAATATATTCTCGAAGAATACACCTTTTTGAAAAGACCGGTGATGGTTTCAGGTAATCAAATTTTCATTGGAAACTCACCCAAAAATGTAGCCGCTATGAAAGTGATCAGTGATCAGTAATTAGTGAACAGTAATTAGTGAACAGTAATCAGTGAACAGTGATCAGTGTTCGGGGTGGCAAGCGCTGCCCTGAACGTAGTCGAAGGGTTACAAGGGGATAGGTTTATTGTAGAGACGCATTGCCATGCGTCTACGAAGGGACAGTATTCAACGACAATTATGGTAGAGACGCATAGCAATGCGTCTCCAATTAGTATTCAAAAACAATGATTATAGAGACGCATTGCAATGAGTCTACGAAGGGTGATCAGTGTTTTGCAACCAAATTTCAAAATTTCGTTTTTCACATGTGATTTGTTTTGTGGCTGCATAAATTGGTGGTTCCTAGTTCTCAATATGATTTTATTGAATATTGACTAACAAGAATAAATAACTTTCTGAACACCATTCAATCTATCATCTATAATCTATAATTTATCATAAAAACGAAATTATTGTTCTGAAGAAAAAAACCCATAATCCTTAATCCTTTATCGCCTTCACTGCCTGAATTCCGGTTTCTGTTTTTAAATGGCAGAAGTATACTCCAGACTTAAATGTTGATAAATCGATTGGGATAGTATTATGCCCCTGACTTCTTTTTTCATTGGGGATGTACATCACCAGACTTCCTACAGCATTCACAATTGAAACAGAAACCATTTGTTCTTTCTCTAACTGAAAGTTCAACATGGTAGTTCCTTTTGAAGGGTTCGGATAACAAAAAATCGCTTCAGGGTTTTGGAGTTGTTCATCGGTTATTCCTAATGCCGATGATTCATAATGATAGGCTGTCATGTTATAATAGCTGATTGCAAATAAACTATTATCACTAGCAAGCATACATGCTAATCCCGAGCCACCATAAACATTTGGTGTATCAATCCATACCTGACTTCCGGTATTGCTGTATTCTAAAATTATAAGCTGAATGTAAGACAATGATTGCGATGGCAATGGAGAAGGGCCTCCGATTCCGGTGACGATGACTTCTCCGGTTGGAGTAGCTACAAGATTTGCCGGATATTCATCATTGTATATGGTGCCATTGTAAAAGTTACTCCACAACATATTTCCTGATGTATCCGTCTGAAATGTTTTCCAGTCGAAATAAGGCGAAGCGGTTCCATTGGTACCCCAACCAATGGCACTGATTTTATTATTTACCAGTGTCATTCGGGTAGGGAAATCTTGCCCGTTAAAATCATAAGTGCGTTTCCATATTTGCGAACCTAAATTATCGTATTTATATAAAACCATATCCTGCAAACTAGTGGAAGAAACCTGATTCGGTGAGGATGTAAATAAATACACATTCCCCGCATCGTCTGTTTCAACATCATGTCCACCTGCACCATTTCCAACGGCAGTCCACACAACAACTCCGGAAGTATCCCACACAGCAACCGGGGCAGCAACTTGTGTGCCGGCACTACCTGTCATAACTACTCTGTTATTTTTTAGTCGCATTGAAGTAAATCCGGTGGCAACAACAGTAGCATCAACATTAACATATTGTATTGATCCGGTAGTAGAAATTTTAGCCAAAACAAATCCGGATCCTGCAGGTATTATCCCCATTGAGCCGATATATAAATTACCATCTGAATCGACCGCACTCCGCAAATTAAATCCCGGAGAAGAGGATCCGATTAAAGTTGTGATGGGTATAATTTGTCGCCATAATAACGTTCCTGCAGGGCTATACTTAATTGCTACTATGGCATCCGGATATTCGAAGGAACTTCCTATTGCATATCGCTTTCCAACTACATAAATATTATTGTTGTTATCGCAGTTAACCCAAATAGGCTTTTCATACAAACTTTGAATTCCTGATGAATCGGCCGTTTCCCACAAAAAATTTCCGTCAATATCGTATTTCCGGGTAAACATCTGATAACTCTGCAAATAGCCGGTAACTATTAAATGATCCTGACTATCAGTAGCACTCATCACCGCAATTTTATTAAAATCACCGCAAGGCTGAATCCAGTCGAGGGTATACTGTGCTGAACTTATGAATGGGGTAAAAACCAGCAGCAGGAAGTAAAATGATTTGATTTTCATGGCAATGTTTTATAGTTGGTTGGCTCAAAAATGCAAATTGAATTAATTGGTTATTATGACAATTATCAGTTGTACCTGGACTTAAATGGACAACTAACGACTGCAAAACTGCAATTCACAATCGAATCCGGCAAAAGAACCTGACTGAACGAGCAAAATAGCTATCTGAACCAGAATATGCAGCGAAAGCCACGGAAAAAGAGTGAGTCATAGGTGATAGGGAGAATTTATTGGATGAAATAAATTTAATATTCTACAAATTGACTTTATTGAAGATTGACTAACAAATAATTTAAAGTTATAAAAGTCAACCTATTTCACGCTAGGTCAATCTATTTCAGGCTAGGTCAATCTATCATTTATCATCTATCATTTATCATAGTAACGAAATTATTGTTCTGAAGACAAAATTCTTAATCCTTAATTCTTAATCCTTAATCCTTAATTCTATTTCCTCTATCTTTGCAGCTCATGATCAAATCCGTTACCCGTCAGGCACACCTTGCAGTATTGACCGCCAATTTAATTTATGGTGCCAATTACTCGATAGCAAAAAAAGTGATGCCTGAATTTATTGATGCATTCGGATTTATTTTTATTAGAGTCACCGTTACTGCTGCAATATTTATTTCTTTTGGATTTTTTTCCAAAGGGAAGTCTATCGAAAAACAAGATTTTGTCAGACTCTTTTTTTGCGCCGTGTTTGGAGTTGCACTAAATCAGCTACTCTTTTTCAAAGGCCTTGATCTTACTTCACCAATCAATGCATCCCTGATGATGACCACCAATCCGATCATGGTGCTACTTGCTGCAAGTCTCCTTATTCGCGAAAAAATAACCATTCGCAAAATCATTGGTATTTTGGTTGGTATTGCAGGCGCTTCTTTGTTGTTGATCTGGGGAAAAGAAATCGTGACAGGTGGGACAACCGCTTTAGGTGATTTATTCGTTCTCGTAAATTCGCTATCGTTCGGTATTTTTCTGATTATTGTAAAACCCCTCATGCAAAAGTATGATACCATAACTGTAATGAAGTGGGTGTTTTTGTTCGGCACCATTTTAGTAACCCCCTTTGGCTGGAACGAATACCGCGCAATTGAGTGGCAAACATTTTCATCTGAAACCTGGTGGGCTCTTGCCTATGTTGTAATTGCCACCACTTCTGTTGCCTATATTTTAAACACCTATGCCCTGAAGGCTCTTAGTCCGTCAAGTGTAAGCATCTATATTTATCTGCAACCATTATTTGCTGCATTTTTTGCAATAGCACTTGGTAAAGATCATCTGCAACCTATCCATTTCATTGCAGCTATCCTGATCTTTTCCGGAGTCTATCTGGTGACATCAGTAAACAGGAAAGAAAACAACAATGGATTGTTGTCATGGAAAAAAAACTAATTTTACCATCACAAATCAAATTGAATTTGAAGTAATTTTAAAACCTACAGGCCTCATTTAATGGTGTCTTATTTTTCCGCTGTGGCGGGATAATTTAGTCGGTACATCAATTAAATAGCTGTATATCAATCTAATACGACAAATAAAGCTTAAACCAAAAACATATGATCAGGTCAATGACCGGTTTTGGAAAGGCTTCCGGTAGTGCGGGAAGCAATCTGATTACCATTGAAGTAAAATCACTGAACAGCAAATTCCTGGAACTTAATTTGCGACTTCCATCTGTTTACAAGGATAAAGATCTTGAACTCCGAAACGAAATCAGCAAAGGTGTTGAACGGGGTAAAGTTGATTTTATAGTTACCATTGAACCGGCTCCCGGGGCCAGAAAAAGTGCATTTAACAAAGAAGTTATCAGACAATATGCAGAAGATTTTGCTTCCATAAAAAAGGAACTGAAATTAACTTCTGATGATTACCTCAGTATCATCATGCGTTTACCCAATGTTTTAAATTCAGAGAAATCGGAAGCCGACCTAAAAGAATGGAAAGCTATTGAAACACTGACCCGAAAGGCATTGAAAGAATTCAATGATTTCCGGCTGCAAGAAGGAAAAACGCTGCAAAAAGATTTTGAAATGCGAATAGCGGCAATCAAAGATTTCCTGAAAGAAATTGAAAAAATTGAACCGGGAAGGATTAAAACTTTGAAAGGCAGACTGACTAAAAGCTTTGAAGATCTGGAAGAATCAGCCTTACTCGATAAAAACAGATTTGAGCAGGAACTAATATATTACTTAGAGAAAATAGATATCACTGAAGAAAAAGTAAGGTTACGTTCTCATCTCTCTTTTTTCCTTGAAACCATGAAAGCACCAGAATCAAATGGTAAAAAACTTGGTTTTATTCTACAGGAAATAGGTCGTGAAATTAATACCATTGGCTCGAAGGCAAATGATGCCATGATTCAGCGACATGTGGTAGGGATGAAAGATGAACTGGAAAAACTGAAAGAACAATCTGCAAATATCATTTAAAACATGCAACCGAAACTCATTTTGTTTTGCGGACCATCGGGAAGTGGAAAAACTACGCTGGTCAAGCATTTATTGAATACGTTTCCCCAGCTTTGTTTTTCTGTTTCGGCTACAACACGTGCTATGCGAAGTAATGAACAAAATGGCGCCGACTATTACTTTATGTCTGTTGATGAATTCCACAGCAAAATTCAAAACGATGAGTTTCTGGAATGGGAACAGGTTTATGAAAACGGTTTTTATGGAACTTTACGTTCAGAGATAACCCGTATTGCTTCTCTTGGTAAAGTTGCTGTTTTTGATGTAGATGTAGAAGGTGGTGTGCATATAAAAGGTCGCTATGGAAATAATCTGCTGGATGTATTTGTACAGCCACCCAGCATTGCAGACCTGCGAAAAAGATTGGTTGCAAGAGCATCGGAATCTTTGGAATCGCTGGAAACCCGCGTGCGCAAAGCAGAACTAGAACTTACGTACGCTTCGAGATTTTCGAATGTCATCGTTAATCAGGATATTAATGTTGCTAAAAGAGAAGCCGAATTAATGGTAGCAAACTTTTTAGAACTCCCATCATGAAAATAGGGCTATTCTTCGGGTCGTTCAATCCAATACACAACGGACATTTGGTCATTGCTTCCTACATGGCTGAGTTCAGCGATCTCAATCAGGTGTGGCTGGTTGTTTCTCCGCACAATCCCCTCAAAGTAGCAGGCTCTCTATTGCAGGATCACCACCGGTTTGAAATGGTTCGGTTAGGAATTGGCGACTACAGAAAACTTAAAGCATCCAAGATTGAATTTTCACTTCCAAAACCCTCTTATACCATTCACACACTGGCCCATTTGTATGAACAATATCCAAATGATCTGTTTGTTTTAATAATGGGAAGCGACAATCTCGCAACTTTCAAAAAATGGAAGAACTGGGAGCAGATTCTTGAAAATCATGAGATCTATATTTATCCCCGGCCCGGAAACGATGGTGGAGAACTGAAAGATCATCCAAAAGTAAAACTCATTGACGCGCCACTGATGGAACTATCTTCCACATTCATCAGAAATGCAATCAAAGCAAAAAAAGATGTGCGGTTTATGTTACCTGAATCCGTTTATAACTATCTGGATGAAATGAACTTTTATAAAAGCTGATGCAACATTGGTTAACCGGTTCATTGGAAAGGGAAGCCAATTGCAAATCAACTTTTCAGAAATCTTACTGAACAAATCTATTATCCAACTTTCAACGATCTCATAGATATTGAACCCATCATAGTTTTTTCATTGAAGAAGGTAACGGATTCATTTTTTTGTTGCAACGCAAGAATGTAAAGCAATGGCAAATAATGTTCATTTGAGGGAACAGAAAGATTAGCCATGGTGCCCATTTTTTCATAATGAATAATGGAATCATGGCTACCGGAAGTAATGAGCTGTTTTATTTTCGAATCGAATTCCTGAGCCCAGTCAAATGCAGCGGGATTATCGAAGCGTATCAATCTCAGGTTGTGAACAATATTCCCACTTCCGATAATTAAAACTCCTTTTTTGCGAAGCGCCTGCAGTTCCTTTGCAAGGTCATAATGGTATTGGGGTGGCTTCGTATAATCGAGACTCAACTGAAAAACGGGCACATTTGCCAATGGAAACATGCGGCACAAAACCGACCAGCTGCCATGATCGAGACCCCATTCATAGTCGGGTTCAACATGCACTTTTTTAACTTCATCAATGGTCATTTTAGCATAATCAGGAGCACCGGGAGCGGGATATTGCATATCGAAGAGGGCCTGCGGAAATCCACCGAAATCATGTATGGTTTTAGGACTTGCTACTGCAGTTACACGGGTACCTTTTGTTTCCCAATGTGCCGAGATACATAAAATCGCTTTGGGTTTGGGCAATTGCTTCCCAATAGCAGCCCAATTACTGCTAAATTCGTTGTTTTCAATAGCATTCATCGGACTCCCATGTCCAATAAACAACGCCGGAAGGATATCGCTCTGTTCAGGAAATTCAGCCAATCCTTTTAATAATTCACGCGTGCCACTCATAGCTAAAGCAGTTAGTCCAATGTTTTTAACAAATAGTCGCCTGTCCATCGAAATTAATAATGTGTAAAATTACAGAATATTTAAACATTGTACATTTGCAAGCAACAAATGAATTAATCAGTGAAATTGATTCAAATGTTAAATAAATTTGTATTATTGTGACTAATTAACTCATTTACCCCCCCTTCTACCATGTATCCTATTAAAATTTTAATTGTTGATGATGAACAGGATGTAGAAATTCTGTTCCGACAGAAATTCCGAAAAGAGCTGCGTGACTCTCAATTCAATTTTCATTTTGCCTTTTCTGCGGAAGCTGCTTTAGCTTACTTGAAAACATTACAGCCGTTGGATGTTGTTTTGGTGTTATCAGACATAAACATGCCCGGTATGAATGGTTTGGAATTACTCAAGTTAATCAAAACAGACTTCCCCGACTTGAAGGTCATCATGGTAACTGCTTATGGTGATGCTGCCAATCATCAGACAGCTATAGGATATGGGGCTGATGATTTGATTACAAAACCTGTTGATTTTAATTTACTGAAACAGCGAATCACCATGTTAAATCCTGACCAATATTTAAATTAATTGCTCACATCACTTACCAATGAAATACCTTAAACTTGCTACAGCTATAATGCTGACACTCCTGTTAACAGGAAAAATTTGTCCCGCCCAGGACACCAAAATAATGGGCTTCGTTGATGTTCTCAGTTTTTATAAAGATGACAAACTCAACTTTGCTTTCGGAGAACAGGATCTATTCATCACTTCTGAATTGAACGATAAAATATCGTTTCTTGGTGAAACGGTTTTCAAATTCGACGCAGAATCAGGCACAAATTTCAGCTTGAGTGTTGAACGAATTGTTATCAGATATAATATAAAAGGTAATCACTACTTGCTATTGGGGAAACATCACACTCCGATCAATTACTGGAACGACTCTTACCATCATGGTCGTGTATTTTTTCCCAACATATACAGGCCTTTACTTTTTCAGGATTTTATGATTCCATTGCATACAACCGGTATCAGTATCCAGGGTCTTAATCTCACCAAACTGAATTTCGGTTATGATGTAATGGTCGGGAATGGAATTGGTTCCGGTGATTTAGCTGATAACGACGATAACAAATCAATTACTGCGGCTGTTCACATAAAGCCTTTCGATGGTTTCCGTGCAGGTGCATCTTTCTATTATGATAAAGTTTCTGCAGGAGTTGAAGGTCATCATGGTTCTCATTCAACAGGGGACGATCTTCCGGCATTTACACAAATGATTTATTCAGGTTCCTTGTCGTATTTCAAAAACAATCTGGAACTACTGTCTGAAGGAAGTATGGTTACAAATGATTTCGATTCAACAGGCTCTTACAGTTCATTCGGTAGTTATGTACATGCAGGCTATCGGGTAACACCCAAAATAATCCCTTATGTGCGATATGATCTGGTTGATTACGATGGAAAAGATATGTGGTTTGGAGGAAATTCCCGGCAGTCATTTATCGTCGGTGCTCGTTATGAATTCAGTTACCTGGCAGTTTTGAAAGGTGAATTCCAACAAACGATGCCTGAAATTGGCGATGATTCTAACATGATTACTTTACAATTTGCAATTGGGTTCTGAGCCCTTAAAAACGAAATCAATGAAAACGAAAATATATACCTGTTTAGTACTGTTATTTACAATACTTGGAAGTGCATCCATAGCATTGGCCCAGGATAGCAAACTTGCTGTGGTTGCTAATGAGAAAGGAGCACCGGAAACTATTACAGAAGCTGAAGTCATCAAAATTTTCAAAGGTGAAAAGCAATGGTGGAAAGATGGAACTAAAATTGTCATTGCCTTCATGAAAACCTCAACACCTACAGGTAGTGAGGCCTCTAAAAAAGTGCTAGGAATGAGTGGCGATCAATTGAACAAACATTGGCTTTCATTGGTATTTCAGGGGAAAGCCAAAGCTCCGGTGTTTTTCAACACAGAAAAAGAGCTGGTCGAATTTGTAAGTCAGAATAAAGGTGCCATTGGAATCGTTCATAAAAATCAAACCGGAAACAGCCGAACGGTAGCAATCGATCAAAGTTCTATTCTATAAAATATCCGTTAACTGTAAACATCTATGAAAGTATCTATTAAAACACGCATCTGGCTGACAGTATTCAGTATTGTTGCTGTGTTTACACTTTTCCTGATGTTCTTTTTTCCTCTTCAACAGGAAAAATATTTTCTGAAAAATTACAATCTGGAAATAGAGAATCTGGCGAAAACTGTTGCGCTTGGTGTAAAAATAGCCATGACGGAACA
>CAUJFJ010000008.1 GCA_963169675.1 Bacteroidota bacterium | reverse complement strand
TTTTTCACAAATTTCGTTGAGAAAACTTTTTCACCCATAATAGTATTGATAGTGTAAACACCAGAACTGTATTTAGTAACATCAACATTAATGTTGTTGGTACCTTTAACAGCATCACGGGTAAACTCAGCAATCACTTGTCCCATAATGTTTCTTACTTCAACCATCAATTCGATTGGTTGTTCAACATTATAGCTTATTGTTAAATTGTTTGATGCAGGATTTGGGAATAAAGAAACTGCAACACCGTTAGCAAGAGTTTCGTTGATTGAACTTAATACTAAAGTTTTGTCATAGCAATCGTGAACGATATCATTGTTACCAATTGCATGTTCACCGTTTGGTGGAACTGAATATCCTGGTGAACCATCTTGTTGCCATAGTAAATGAACGCATCCATCAACATTTTTCGCCATTGAGCAGAAAACTGCTTCATCAAACTGACTGTTTGATACGTTAACAGGAGTACTCCAGAAAGCACCACCATCAGTTGATCCCATCAAATAAACATTGCGGTAGCTAAATGCCAGAGGAGTAGGGTTACCTGAGTCAGTTCCTTCAATCAATGGGCAATAAGAAACAAATAAGTTTCCTGCAGCATCAATACCAGCACTTGGCATAGAGCAGATACCGTCATTACCATAACGACCACCAAGGTCAGCAGCAAAAGCATCAGCTTGTCCTGAACCATCCAAATCAGGAGCAGTTGCGATTACAACCGGAAGACTTGAGCCCATGCTTTCATTCCAATAAAGTAAACCATCAGTTGAAAGGAATAAACCTAATGCAGCTGTTGGATCATCATCAAGAATCAACATTGCTCCTGCAAATGCATGCACCATTCCGTTGTTGTCAATTAGAATTGCATATGCACCATCAGTAGTCAACAGGGTATCAGCAACACCATCACCATCTACATCAGTGATCTGCGTAAGATCATCGTATTTGGTGAATGGGAAATCCTGAATTACAGTACGAGTCCAGTTGTCACCGTTATCGGTTGATTTCCATAATGCCCAATCATCAGTGATATTTCCTGATACAAATGCAACAGTACTTCCTTTTGCATCGATAGCATAACCATCAGCACGGAATCCTTCGTATTCAGTATCGTTGATTCCAGGAGGAATTGCACGAACAATATCCCATGTGGTACCACCATCTAATGAACGGCTGTAAGAAAGACATCCATCAAGACCGTTTACAAGAGCTCCGCCATTTCCTGTTGGATAAGAAATGTCGATTTGGTGAACTGTATTACCATCAGGTCCACCTGCAGCAGTTCTTGTCCATAATGCAGTTTCTCCACCTGGGAAAGTTGCAAGAGGTGTTTGAGTCCATGCTCCACTTCCGGCAGCAGGGCGAATATTCTGAGCCACATTTGCTGTAACGCTTGCATGAGAAACAACTACTTCAGATCCATTTGCCAGTTGTACCAATGAAGGCCAGCCGCGACGATCTGTTTCAATACGTCCTGCAGGAGCACCGCCCCAGGCACCACCGGTGTAAAAATTATATCCGGCACCACGATCAGGATAAGTTCCTGCAAGATCAGTACTCATTGTCCAAACTGCACCAACATTACCAGCTGCATCCATATAGATGCGATTTTGAGTAGAGCCATTGGATTGCAAATCATAAGTAGTGTTACCTACAATTGTTTGAACTCCGGATGTGCGACTTACCTGATTTTTGTTGGAAACCGTTTGATTAATTCTGTTTACAGGCATTTCATTTCCTGAAATAGATGGTTGATAAGGAACGGGAGCATGCCTGTTAGCAGCTTTCAGACGTTCCTTGATTGTACTGCTTGGAGCAGGTCTGTTTTGTGCAATTGCACCTAAGCAAACACTGAGCGCAAGGCCAGTCAGTAATAGTTTTTTCATATTGGTTAGTTTTTAGAATTTCCGATCTTCAAATATAGAAACAACTCTAGTTAATGAGAAGTGTTTGACCCAAATATGTGATAAAAAATGACAATTTTCAGATCAAATACTTAGCATTTCCCTAAGTTTTCAATTAAAAAAATAGAAAAAATAGGATTAAAGAATTAATTGTAAGTGGGTTATGCAAAAAAAAAGGGTTGCCATGTATGGCAACCCTTTTCAGATTATTTATTGTTGACAGATTAACGAACAACAACTTTTTCAGCAGAAACTTTGTTTCCAACGATAGTGTTCAAAGAATAAACACCAGCAGCAACGTTTTTCACGTTGATTTTCACGTTGTTAACACCAGCAGTACCTTTAAGTTCAGTTGAATAAACAACTTGTCCTAAAACGTCAACCAGATTAACTGTGATAACTTCAGCAGTGTTCAATGTATAATCAACATTCAACATAGTAGAAACTGGGTTAGGATAAATAACAGTGCTCAGGATGTTGCTATTATTTTCAGCAACTCCAACTGGATTAGTTTGAGCATTGTAGATGATATCATAAGTTCCATAAGCATCTGGAGTATCAACACCTGAAGAGTTAGCTGATGGCTGGAAAGTGTTACCTGGCTCACCATCTTTGTAATAAGTAAGGTGGATTTGGTTGTTCACTCTTTTTGCCATGTTTGGCCAAGCTTGCTCATCAAAGTCAGAAGACTCAATTCTTGATGGAGTAGACCAGGTCATACCACCATCAGTAGAATTCATATAATATACGTTACGGTAAGCTTCTTCAAGAGCTGGATCAGCATTTCCGTTAGTAGTATTCTCAATGATAGAAGAGTAGCAAAGGTGAACGTTGTTTAATGCATCAACACCTAAAGTTGGCATTGAAGTAAGACCGCACTGATAGATAGCTAAACCATCTGGGATTTCAATAACACCACTTCCGTCGATATCTTCAACAAATGCAATTACATTGTTTGTGATATCACCTGAAGGCATGCTTTCATTCCAATAAAGAAGACCATCTGTTCCAGGGAAGTAAGAAACTCCACCTGCTGGATCAACATCAAGAACGCGAGTGCTTCCTACAGCAACGTGAACCATTCCATTGTTATCAATAACACAAGAAATTCCTGAGTCAGTTGTTGGGATTGTATCAGCAACACCATCACCATCAACATCAGAAATACCAGTATTGTAATCAAATGGAGAAAGTGGGAATTCATTGATTGTAGTTACAGCCCAGTTTGCACCATTGTCAGTAGATTTCCAAAGAGTAAGATCTTCAGCAAATCCACCTAAAACGATAGCAACAACATCTCCACGAGAGTCGATGTCATATCCGTCTACAGAGCCTTCAAAGAAATCAGTTGCCTGACCAGGAAGTACGATGTTTTCGTCAACCCAGGTAGCACCACCATCCAATGAACGTGAATAGAATACGTGGAAAGGAGCAGCATTTGGATTTCCAATTACGTGAACTGAGTTTCCATTTGCACCACCAACTACCATTCTTGGCCATGTTACTGTTGTAGTTCCTAAAGCAGCTTCAGTCCAAGCACCAGTTCCTTTGGTAGCTCTTGAAACAAAGTTTGTAGGATTAGTTCCGTGTGTAACAATGTACTCACCAGAAGTAGCTGTTCCGCTTACGTTTGGCCATCCTGTACGGAAAGTTTCAACACGAGCAGCTGGAATAGGTAACCAGTTCGTTCCATCGTAGTAGTTATAACCTGTACCACGATCAGCGAATGATGGTGATGCAGTTCCTATTGTCCAAACAGCAGAAATTGTATTGTCATCCCATAACTTTACACGATTTCCAACCGCACCGTAGTTTGATTGAAGATCATATACAGTTTGTCCGATTGACACTTCAACCATTGAACTACGGTTTTGGGCAACTGATGAATTCACCTGAGCAAGAGGAGCAACTACGCCATCTGCAGGTTTAGTAACTGGTAATGTTTTGTTTACGGTAGCACTTTTCAGTCTTGAATTGATCTGCTTTGCATTATTTTGTGCAAAAGCCGACAAACAAACTGTCAAAGCCAAACCACTGAGTAATAGTTTTTTCATGTTGATTTGTTTTTTGGTTTATGATTTTTGTCTTAATAAGTTAATTGCTTGTTTTTGAATGCTTTATCAACTATTTGATAAATAGTTAGTTGGTTCAATACTGCAAATATAAATATTCTAAGATTAAAATATGGTTTGATGCAGCTAATTGTTAATAAATAGTTATGAAGTTTTTGGTGTTATTTCATGAGGAACGCCCTAAAAAAGTGCCAATTCCATTTCTTAAATACGCAAAATCTGCAGAAGTTGGCCTCAGCTCATTGATTTTGAAACCGGTATGAGTTCTGAATTTAAGAAAAAGGTATAGTGAATGCACACAATAAGCCAAACAAACACTCATTGCTGCCCCATTAATTCCCCATTTGGGTATGAGAATCAACGAGGTAATTAAGGTTATAATAAATCCTATAACTGAACCCAATAAATTGACTTTGTTCAGGCCTAGCCCTGCAAAATAATGACCTAATACCGTGGCAAAACTCAATGCCAGAATTCCGGGTGCATAAATCCATAAGGGCTCCGTTATTGCCCGAAACTCTTCTCCGAATACCCATGCGTAAAACGAGGGCGGTAAAATTAAAACTGGTAGCATTACCAGGATGCTCCCAAATAAGCTGAGCTTCGACATTCGAACAGTTAGCAATCGATTGTAATCTTTATCTGTACTATTTACAATTCCGGAGTATTGTACCAGTGAAATACTTCGTGATACCAGCCACACCGATTCAGCAACAATACTCGCAGTAGAGAAAATTCCCAGACTGGTCAGACCATGGGTCTCTTCCAATATAAAGTAACACAACCTGTAATTTAAAATCTGTACAACATTACATAGTTGAATGATTAACCCATTCTCGAGAATTTTTTTTACAATTTCATTGGTCCCCGACAAGTTTGTAAATTCAATATCCCGGTAAATGAACCAGGTTGTTGCCACTGCCTGTATGGCAAAAGAAATGTAAAGCGCAATTACGTAATGTATTACATCCTGATGTTTTTGGAAGTAGTAAAAAATGACTGCCATGGTAAAAAGCAAAAATACCTGCAGCAAATTCATGATATTATAAATTTTTATTTGCTGCTTACCTATGAAAATCGACATATGAATGGAGGCAATAGCCTGCAGCATTGAAATAATAAAAATGTGAATGCTGTATTGATGAGGAATTAACCCGGTAAAATGAAGTAATGCTGTTGTTATAGATATGGAAATTACTGCCCACCCATAAGATGGAACAAGAAGCTTGAAAGCAGGAGTGGAGGGAGCTAATAAAACTATCGCATTTCCACCAATGATGCTGCTTATCAGTAAGGTTATTGCAGTGCCTAATATTATCAGACTTATTTCTCCTCTTCCTTCAGCTCCTATTGCGTGAGCTGTTAATATGACCAGTAAAAACCCAATCAGTGATGATGAGAATCTGGTGATAAAAGTGAAGATGATTTTAGAAAACATCAGCCGGCGTTTTGGAATGCATTTCTGTAAATGGAATCAAATGTCAATGCACTGCTTTCCATCGAGAAATTAGTAATTGCATATTTTCTCATGGCATCTTTATTGAATTGTTGAGGTTGATCCAGCACACTTTCAATAGCCGCTTTTAATCCGTTATTGTCTTTTGCCTGAATGAGAATTCCAAAATCTTTTTGCAAATGTTCTGGAATTCCACCAACCGCAGTGCTTATGACCGGAACACCACACGCCATTGATTCAACAATAGTACATGGGAAGTTCTCGTAATTGCTAAACATCACCAATGCATCTGCTTCTGCCATGTGATCCGACAATTCTTTTCCTGTCAGCAGCCCGGTAAAAAATATCCTGCTCCCTACAAGTTTGGTTTGCATCGCATAATCATGGACTTCATGATAATCTTTACCGTCACCAATTATTTCAAGATTAAAATCAAGGCGATCCTTTGACATTTCCGCAATTACATCAATAATTCCTTTTATGTTTTTTGCCGGTTCATCAAAACAAGATACATGCACCAGTTTCTTAGGATTACGAAAATTATTAATCGCCGGTTTGAAATCGTTTATATCAGCAATATTTGGAGTGATGTAATATTGACCTTTTAAACCCAAATCCTGCATTGCATCTGCCAGATTTTTTGTCACGGTAGTGATAGCAGCTGAATTCCTGACCACCAAACGCGTGATGGTTCTTCTCCACCATCCCGGAAATGATCCGTTTCTCAGATTAACAGGAAGGTATCTCGACCAGTGTTCCGTTATGATGTAAGGAATTTTTTTTGTGAATTTTAACCACAGAGCTGGAATTGCCGCGCGGGTCAGAATGTGAACATGGGTTAGATCGATTTTTTTTTCTCTCTCGATGATCATGCCAATTCCTTTTTTGTAGCAATTCCAGTAAGTAATGGCATTTTTGAATCCTGAATCGTGTTTTCCAAAATAAATGTGTAACTCCTGAATGCCATGAAAAACATTTTCAGTAATAACAACTGCTCCCGGATTCATGGTCGTGTCGGTTGTTACATAAAGAACAGAAACATCATGCATTGACTGAACCGCCATCGCATGTTTTTGCACAAACAAGCCAAGCATGTTGTCATGCCTGTCAGGGTACCACCTGGGAATAAAGAGTATTTTTTTTCGATCCAAGCAGTTCGTTTTTAGTTTCGGAATTTTAATCGGATGGAATTACCAATAACAATTACATCAGAAAAAGCCATGGAAAGTGCAGCTACCATCGGACTTAAGAATCCCATGGCAGCTATTGGAATGGCCACTACATTGTAAGCGAATGCCCAGAAAAGATTTTGTTTTATAGTTGCTAATGTTTGTTTTCCTGTTTTCAAAGCTTCATTAATTGATGAGGTGTTATTACCAAGAAGGATCACCTGTGCTGTGTTGACCGCAATTTTGGTGGCATCACCAAATGAAACACCTAAATCTGCCATTGCAAGAGAAGGAGCATCATTAATACCATCACCAATCATCATTACACCACCTTCTTTTTTTAATTTTTGAATTACTTCAGTTTTTTGATGGGGGAGTTGACCGCTGAATACTTCATCCATCCCCAATGCAGAAGCTACCTCATTACATCTGACAGCGGTATCACCACTCAGCAGCACAATTTTATAACCGTCACTTTTTAATTCCTGCACCATTTCTTTGACTCCCGATTTTAGTTCATCTGCAAGGTCTATTGTTGCAATCAGGGAATTGTTTTTTGAAAGGTAAATGGTATGTCCGGCATCATTGGTAAGATGTTGATGGGAAGCAAACGATCCTATCAGATAAGTATTGCCTTTATCGTCAGTTGCCTCTAATCCGGAACCTTGCTTTTCAGTAACCGCATTGAATGATATCCAACCTGATGCTTTTGTCGTTAGTTCCTTGACAAGCGATACAGCCAAAGGATGTGATGAATGTTGTTCCAGACTATATATAATATTGATGGCTTCTTGTTCATCATAATTAAAAACCTGAAAATTCTGAATACGAAAAGCTCCGGATGTCAGAGTTCCTGTTTTATCAAAAACTATTATTTTGATTTTGTCGAACACTTCCAGTGTGGCACCACCTTTTATGATAATTCCTGCCCGTGCAGCTTTGCCTAAACCAACAGCAACTGCAGTTGGAGTAGCCAGTCCCATCGCACATGGGCATGAGATTACAAGCACGGCAATGGCATTCATGATAGCTTTATCCGGAGCATAGTCCAAAATAAAATAGCAAACAGTAAATGTAATTATTGCAATGCCAATAACAGCAGGCACAAACCAACCACTGATTTTATCACCTAATTTTTGAATTTCAGGCTTCGATTGACGAGCTTCTTTTACTAATTGTATGATATTTGAAAGTACTGTTCCGTTTCCTGATTTTTCGCACACAACTTTAATAGTCCCCGACTGAACTAAGGATCCTGCCATTACTGTTGCGCCTGATTCTTTGAATACAGGAACACTTTCGCCGGTCAACGCCGATTCATCCAATGATGCATTTCCCCAATAGATCTTACCATCGACAGGGACAACTCCTCCCGTATTTACCAAAATGGCATCATTCTTCCTGATGGATTCTGCCGATACTGTTTCTATGGATTCCTGGAGATCCTTACCTATGCTTATTTTGTTGGCAAGCTGAGGTTGTAATGCCGCCAACTCTGTTAAAGCCGAAGTAGTCTGTCGAATAGATCGTTTTTCAATAATATTCCCCATTAACACCAGCGTAATAATAGTTGCTGATGTTTCGAAGAAAAGATAATTGTGACTTTCACCGGTATGCTGATATAATACCAGCCCAATAATACTATAGACAAATGCTGCTGTAGCACCGGTGGTGACCAAGACATCCATGTTAGGTACCCCTGACTTTAAAGAGGACCATGCGCTTTTGCCAAAATGTAATACACCTGTTATGAAAACCGGTATGGTGAGGATCAGTTGAAGCCAACTGTTATGCAAAATCGGTGCATCAGAAACCATGTGCAATAACAGCGGAAATGTAAGAATTGCGCAAAAAATGAATTTAATCTCCAGAGAAGTGTACTTAGGCGTTTTTGCTGATGAGGAATCGGCATTTTCATCAATCACTGTAAACCCGAGATTATTAATCCCTTTTTTAATAGTCTCAATTTTTGATTCTTCAACCTGTTCGAAAATAACTTCTCCTGAAGCGAAGTCGACATTAATTTGATGAAGCCCCTGTTTTTCTAAGAAGCGGGAAATGCCCAAAGCACAATTGCTACAGGTCATTCCTTCTACATTCAGGATCGTTTTATCTGCCATCTCCATCCATTTCTACTGCAAAGTTACTGCTAACAAGACTACTAAAACAAAAATGATAAAGAGGTTTGATGATTCTATTGAATTGTTTACTTTTGCACCTCCATGTTAAGGCATGGTCATTACAAGAATAGGTTATCAACTGCATTGAAGGTCTGATAATCAACATGGTGATTGTAGCTCAGTTGGTTAGAGCGCTAGATTGTGATTCTAGAGGTCGCGGGTTCGAGCCCCGTCCTTCACCCCAAAAAAGGCTGTCTCCAAAAGGATGACAGCCTTTTTTGTTGCTTGTATCAGCAAAAATTACTTTGATTTAGGCTGACCTGAATATTCCTCCCATGTCTTTTCCTTATGTATGTTTTTGCCGAAGAAATGCAAAATTGGCATCAAATCCTCTTTGTTTAAATAGGATTGAACAGGAGGGGTGATCATTGTAAACTGTTCATCCAGAATTACATAGGAGGGGTAGCCCATTTTTCCGCTCAGCAATGAAATGGCCAACTCATTGGCTTTATAATCAGCAATGTATTTGAATTCTTTATCCCTGAACCTGATAGTATCTTTTGTTTCAGCATTCAACTTTACAGCATAGAAGTTCTCATTGATAAATTTTACGACTGTATCTTCCTTAAAAGTAGTGGCATCCATTTTTTTGCACCAACCACACCAATTTGTATAAACATCAATAAACAGTTTTTTAGGGGCGGTGTCCGATTTTTTAACAGCTTCTTCAAAGCTCATCCATTGAATACCGGCTGCATCAGCAATTATTTCATTCGATTTTTCAGCTGACTGCGAATTACAGGAGGTAAAAAAACCTGAACCGAAAATCAAGATGAATAAAAGTAGTTTCTTGAATTTATTTGAGGTCATTTTAATGAGTTTTTTACAAGTTGTAAATGTAACAGAAATTGAGCCAAAGAGTTCATTGGTAGTTCTATGAAATAAAAAACGGAATGGCGATTCACCATTCCGTTTCTAAATTTATAAACATTAGTTATTGGTCCTTCTTAATAGCAATCCGGTATAAAACGAAACCAAGCAGGCAGAAGAAGAAAGTACCCAGCAATTGATAACCACCACTTCCAAGTGCTTCATTCAGAGTGTGTTCTAAATTTACCGTGGCAAGTTTAGCAGCTATAGAATCGTCAACTGATAGTAAGGCCACTATTACTCCGGCTAACGCACCTCCTGCCACGAGACCGGTTGCAAACAGACTTCCTTTACCGAGTTCAGAATCTTCTACTTTCTCGTTCTTTTTCTCTGCTCTCCAATCTACAATGCCTTTAATTACACCACCGGCAAAAATTGGAAGTGTTGTTGCCAATGGAAGATAAGCACCTACAGCAAATGACAGTGCTTTCACGCCGCACAATTCCATCGTAATAGCCAGAAAAACTCCTACCAATACAAATTGCCAGTCAAGATTAAATGAAAGCAAGCCTTTGATCAATGTCGCCATTAATGTTCCTTGTGGAGCTGGATATTTATCGCTTCCAATCGCATGAGTGATGCCCTGATCTAACATTTCCTGCGTTGGTGTATCCAAAATATTTATGGTAATACCAATCACAATAGATGAAACAATTGCTCCAACAAATAATGCTATCTGCTGATATTTTGGTGTTGCACCAACAATGTATCCGGTTTTTAAATCCTGTGATGTTGCACCGGCATTTGCTGCTGCAATACAAATCATACTACCAACAACCAAAGCCATTGGTTCAAACACTTTACCAGTCCAGCCAACTGCAATAAAAATTAATGCTGTACCCATGAGCGTTGCAATCGTCATTCCTGAAATAGGATTTGAAGAGCTTCCGATAATCCCTACAATTCGGCTGGAAACAGTAACGAAGAAAAATCCAAATATCACCACAAGAATTCCAATCAATAATTTATTCAGGATGCTATCTCCCGGAATCTGAGGTAACAAAGCCATCAATAAAACGAGGGCTATACTTCCAACAATTACAGTTTTAAATGACAAATCATTTTCTGTACGAACAACAGCAACTCCATCATTTTTTTCTTTCATAGAACTAAGGCTGTCTTTGAAAGAAGATACAATGGTTGGGAGCGTTTTAAATAAGGTCATGAATCCACCGGCTGCAACAGCTCCTGCTCCAATTTGTCTGACATAAGCCCGGTATACCGCATTTGCTGTGCTATCGAATGAATGTGTTTCCGGATTCCAGCCACCCGGCCCGCCAGGAGTCAGCAGGTCTTTCAGATATCCCAGTTTAATAAGTTGCAACGCAATTGTGTCAGGTGGAACAAGCGAAGAAAGCAATGGAATTAAACCTAGCCAGGCAAGTACTCCACCTGCTACTAAAACTCCGGCAATACGGGGACCTATGATATAGCCCACACCCAGATATTCCGGTGTAATTTCACCATTTACTGTTGCGGAAGGGAAATATTTATTGGTTTGTTGAGTAACCCATGCCGGTGCTTCAGCTATGATATGAAACACCTTTTGCATCATTGCATAAGCAAGTGCAAAGCCTAATCCCTGATAAGCAGTTTTAGCAAAATCACCACCTTTTTCTCCTGCTATGAGTACAGAAGCGCATGCTGTACCTTCGGGATAAGGAAGCGTATCATGTTCCTTTACGATCAATGATCTTCGAAGTGGAATCATCATTAATGTTCCAAGTATACCACCAAAAACTGCCAGAATAAAAATAGTCCAGTAATTGAAGTATGCTTCACCAACACTCACTCCTGCTTCATTGATTGATAAGAATAAAAATCCTGGTAGCGTAAATACAACTCCGGCAGCAATCGACTCTCCTGCTGAACCGGTTGTTTGAATGATATTGTTTTCAAGAATGGTAGTCTTGAAGAATTTTTTTCCTAAAGAAATTGCAAGAACCGCAATCGGTATTGATGCAGAAACAGTGAGCCCTGCTTTTAAGGCAAGGTACACGGTCGCCATACCGAATATAATTCCAAACATGGCTCCCAATAAAACCGACTTAATAGTAAACTCAGCAACGGAGTCGGTGGCTGAGATATAGGGTTTAAATTCTTTTTTTGAAGTTGGTTCCATAAGCTTTGATTAATGTAGCATGTAATTTTAGTAAAAAGGATTGAATAAATGAAATTTGAAAATGCATAAAAAAAAGCCGGATTCTGAAAATCCGGCTTTTTAAGGGTTGCAATTTTAATTTACCCCGTGCATCATTTTAATAAGCTTTTTATAAAGTACCAGCAACAAGGCTGCAGCTGATCCGCTCAGAACAATAAACACACAGAAGAATATAAACAGGTTGTTAATTTCGATTCCCATGAAACTTGGCATAGCAACTGGAGCGGCACCTGGTTCACCTGCAGCAGGAGGGATGAGTGCACTCAGTGTTCCGGCAAATTTATTGGCAGCAGCATTGGCAAGGAACCAGGTTCCCATCAGCAATGATGATAAACGCAGCGGTGCCAGTTTACTCACCATACTTAATCCAATAGGTGAAAGACAAAGTTCACCCATAGTATGAACTATATAAAGTGCAAACAGCCAGAACATAGCTATTTTAGTGTTGGAATCAACTCCATGAACGGCATAAGCAATAATCACATAACCAAGTGCAACTAATGCTAAACCTAACGCCATTTTCAATGGGGAGGAAGGTTCCATATTTACACCTGCCAGTTTACCCCACAACATGGTAAAGACCGGAGCCAAAACAATAATCGCAAGTGGGTTGATTGACTGGAACCAGGATGCAGGAAATTCGGTCATGTGGAAATCTCCAATAGTACCATAAAGAGTGAGTCCCAATAACAAAGCTCCGATCACTACCTGAATTCCCAGGATTAGTTTTTTACTCCAGTCAAAGAACCATCCAAAAGCTTTAGTCAGATAAAATCCTAACACAGCGCCTGAGATCATAATTATATACTTGCTCACGCTCATCTGAATACTACGGT
The DNA here is from genome assembly GCA_963169675.1 of Bacteroidota bacterium. Classification (GTDB taxonomy): domain Bacteria; phylum Bacteroidota; class Bacteroidia; order AKYH767-A; family OLB10; genus JADKJB01. The sequence goes on along the minus strand of CAUJFJ010000008.1, from coordinate 789 downwards.
CAACCTGTTGATCGGCGAACAGGGTGAGGGAGGCTCCAGCTTGTTCGAAGCATGCCCAGAAGAAGACCACAAAAAATGCCAGGATGAAAATAACAATGATTCGTTCACGCTCTTCCTTATTAAGCGATTTGTCTGTAAGAATAACGAGTGGCATTACAACCATAGATGTATATATCAGGTATGCCACCAGATCGAGATGAGCAACAGTGTATGCCAGTGTGCCTTCAGTAGCAACTGCATCAGCACCAAAAATCCAGGCAACAATAGTCTGGAAATTCATGAGTGCATAAATGATAGCTATAGATCCTAAAATTATTCCCCAGGTGCCAGCCGACATCTTAGCTTTTGGCATTCCCAATGGTTTTCCATCAGGGTCAACGAGATGTTTATTTTTTAATAATTCAAATGAGATGGTACTTATTACCATTCCGATTCCGGCAGCCAAAAAGCCATACTTGAAATCATGAATATTTCCGGTGTCGCCCAATCCTCCGCAAATCAATGGTGAGAAGAACGCACCCATATTAATACCCATATAAAAGATGGTAAAGGCCCCATCGATTCTGGAATCATTCACGGGGTATAGCTGCCCCACCATGGTTGAAATGTTTGGTTTGAAGAATCCATTTCCAATAATCAGGAAGGTTAATCCGCCCCACATTAAGGCAATACTCGAAGCACTTTGTCCTCCATCCACAACGGCACTTCCACTGAAAAAGAGCAAAAACTGACCAATTGCCATCAGGATTCCACCTACCAGAATACTTTTGCGGTTTCCCCAGAATTTAT
>CAUJFJ010000007.1 GCA_963169675.1 Bacteroidota bacterium | reverse complement strand
TGTCATATTTATCTGGAACTAACTGTAAAAGTTCGGGAGAATTGGCGTGATGATGAAAAGCAGTTAGATAAGTTTGGTTATAACGAAGAATAAAAAATAATACGTGGCAAATATAGTAGCAATAGTAGGTCGTCCCAATGTAGGGAAATCGACTCTTTTTAACCGGTTAACAGAATCCCGTAAGGCCATTGTTGATGAAGCAAGCGGAGTTACGCGTGATCGTCATTATGGTAAAGCAGACTGGAATGGAAAGTCTTTTTCATTAATCGATACCGGCGGATATGTACGTGGTTCGGATGATGTTTTTGAGGACGAAATAAGAAAACAGGTTGTGTTGGCTGTTGAAGAAGCCGATGTAATAATTTTTGTAGTAGATGTAACTACCGGTTTGACCGATTTGGATGATGAGGTTGCAGGAATGCTTCGTAAGTCAGGGAAGAAGGTAGTGCTGGTTGCCAATAAAGTGGATAGTTCTGCAAGAGCATTCGAGCATACCGATTTTTATAAATTGGGATTGGGCGAGATTTATACGATATCTGCAATCAGTGGAAGTGGTACGGGAGAATTATTGGATGAGGTCGTTAAAGATTTTAATTCAGAAGAGCCCGAAGAAACGGAAATTCCAAAAATTGCTATTGTCGGACAACCTAATGTTGGAAAATCTTCTTTGCTGAATACATTACTCGGATTAGAGAGAACAATTGTTACTCCTATAGCAGGGACCACACGAGATACAATCTATACAAGGTATAAAGGATTCGGTTTCGATTTCTTTTTAATTGACACGGCAGGATTGCGTCGCAAAGCAAGAGTAAAAGAAGATATCGAATTTTATTCGGTCATGCGAACTATACGTGCTATTGAAGAATCCGATGTATGTATCGTTATGATTGATGCAACTGTTGGATTAACTGCACAGGATATCAATATTTACCATCTTGCAGAAAAAAACAAAAAGGGAATTGTGCTTTTGGTTAACAAATGGGATCTTATTGAAACCGCCACTAAGAACACTAAAAAGGTGGAGGAGGAAATCCGCGCCAAGCTTGCTCCGTTTAACGACATTCCTATTATTTTTACTTCTGTATTACACAAACAAAGAATTCATAAAGCACTTGAAGTTGCCTTAGAGGTTTATCAGAATAGAAAACAGCGTATAGCTACTTCCGTTTTAAATAAAGTGATGTTGCCATTTATTGAGCATTATCCGCCGCCTGCAACAAAAGGTAAAACGATTTCAATAAAATATGTTACGCAATTACCAGGAGGAAATCCGCACTTTGCATTCTTCTGTAATCTGCCGCAATATGTTAAAGATCCATATCGCCGGTATATAGAAAATAAACTCAGAGAGAGTTTTAACTTTCAGGGTGTGCCAATATCACTGCACTTCCGGCCAAAGAATGATTGATGAATTAAATTAAATCGTCATCTATGTACAAAAGTAAGAATGTTGGTACATGTCTTTTCAATGTACTCTTTTCCCATTAACATAGGTCGGAATTTATTCGTGTTATACATTATGCTTTGATCCTGGTAATAGGGACTTCTCATGTGTCCCGATTGTCCGGTTGGCAATATGCTTAAGCCATTATTAATATCATTAAAATCGAGAAGAATCCGCATAGCGGGGCCATAACTGACCGGATATTTTCCGGAAGTATTTAAGTGGAAGCCGGCATTGTTTATGGTTTCAATTCCGCCTGGAACCTGAAACGGACCTACGTTAAAAATTTTATCGAGCGGAGCTTGTCTTCCTACAGGATGTACATGTTCCAGCGTGTGGGCACTTCCCCAGGTCCAGTTGTCCATTACGCCTGATGATGCCTTTAGTTCATTAATTGTGCTCTTGAAGGCCTCAACAAAAATAGTTTTTCTGGTTTCCTTTATTTCCTTAGTGCGAATATCATCCCACCATGGACTATTATCATCCTGTAGGAAAATAGTGTAGCTATTTTTCATAAGATGGGTATTTACAAAGGAGTTGTAGTCTTCTTCACCCAACTCATCAACCATTGCCGATTCGAAAATATGTGATATCAGTTTGTAATAAATCGTTGGTGCAATATCATTCAACTGATGATTTCCGGTCCATGATTTTAAAAGGGCAGCAGATCGTTTATGTTCACCGGATTGAACCAGGACCGGATCATTCGCCAGAACATCCAGAATGATTGCAGCATTGCCCGGTTGTGTCATGGAGGTAACATCTGCAGTAATTGATTTCATATCGGAAACAGACCATTTATTTCTTGCTTTCAATAGTTCGGTGATGCGTAGTGCCCGGTCATGTGGTGCATAATATCCGGGGTATAAAATTCCTGCAATGGTGTCGGGCTGATTGTTTGCAGAATATACATATCCTTCAGGAGGATTCTCTGACATAGGATTTTGATCGAAATCATAATAGCCCAAAATATCATCCTGGCCTGATGTACCATCCAGAATTAATTTGGTATTCATTCCTGCAGGATAAATTGGAAGTTTTGCTGCTGCCCACCAGGCAATATTTCCGGATGCATCCCCAAACATAATATTTAATCCAGGTGCATGAACCATAGATGCTGCCTTTCGTGCATCTACAGCATTTTTCGAATGTGACAAATGATAGGTTACCTGTAGTGCTGTACCAGGAAATTTAGTGTACGCCCACCAAAGTGCGACTGGTTCAGTTGAAGTGCTATCAAGTTGTTTCAAAACATCATTTACAATGGGACCATGAATACTTTCACGAATCGTAATTACCGAATCAGGTTTATCCTTAATGGCAATTGTTTCAGTTCGCGTTGTATATTTTTCTTTGTTGCCTTTGTAGATATAATATTCTTTGTTTGCAGGGTCTTCTGTTTCCCGATACAAATTCATATCATCGTTCTCAAACATGGTAAGTCCCCATGCAATATTTCTGGTATGACCAACTAATGGAAAAGGAAAACCTGCAAGATAGTTTCCATAGAGAGCGAAACCGGGATATTCAATATGTGCTTCGTACCATACTGCAGGTTGTTGATAGCCAATATGGGTATCGTTAGCAAGCAATACCTTTCCGGAAGCAGATTTAGAAGGCGACATCACCCATCCGTTACTTCCCAGCCAGGGTTGAATTGGCAATTTACTGATGACCTGATCGGTAAAGGCCGATAATTTGGAAGTGCCGGTAAGCAGTGAGTCGTGATGATTTTCAATTTTTTTATTTCCAGCGATATAAGAATGTCCAAATACTTTCATGTATTCAGGACCTAATGTTCGGGAAATTTTATCGAAGACAGGATCGGTGCGCAGTGCTTCGGCAAAACTAAATGACATGTAACCGGTAATAAGAAAAAAATCACGGGTAGTAAATGGTTTTGCAGGAATACCAAGTAAAGCAAATTCAGGAGGCATGTTGCCATTCTCAATGAAGTGATTGATTCCATCCATGTATGCCAAAGCATCTTTTTGCCATTGCTCGGTTGGATTATTAAAGAAAAGTGCATTGGATTGATCAGCAGCTTTTCCTATACCAATAGTTCTGAAAAATGCATCTACTTCGGAGAGGTCGGAACCGAATACTTCAGCCAGATTGCCACCACCAACACGACGAAGCATCTCCATTTGAAAGAGACGTTCCTGAGCATGCACATATCCTAAAGTGAAGTATGCGTCCTTTGCTGTTTGTGCATAAATATGGGGAATGCCAAAGTCATCGAAATAAACTTTCACATTTGCAGCAACTTTGGTAGTATGCACTTCTCCATGATAAACAGGCCGGCTGCTTTGAACGTACAGCAACAAAAACGAAAGTATACCGGTGGTGATTACCAGAATTCCTATAATAAACCATTTTACAAATCTCATGTGAGCAGACAGTGATATTTTATGAATTGAAGGCAGGAAATCCTTCTACGAATGCGAAGGTACCATTTTCAAATTTACAGCAATAATGTTGTAAGCCATTGGTAATAATTAAATAGCTGACATTTAATTTAAGATGGTAAGAAGCAGCCTGATAAAAGGCTTCTTCCGTAAGTATCACATGCGAGGCTTTGCATTCAACAATCATCCAGGGCATACCGGAACGGTCATGGACAACTATATCGGCTCGTTTGCTTCGCTGATTGACTTTAAATCCTTTTTCAATGGCTATGAGGGAGGCAGGATATTGGAGTTCGTTTTTAAGGAATTCCACAAAATGCTGCCGTACCCACTCTTCAGGCGTCAGAAGCACAAATTTTCTGCGTAATGAGTCAAAAATTTCCTTACTTTGCCCGGTAGTTCGGATTTTGAACGGATAGGAAGGAAGATTGAGCTCGGCCATAATGATCCTGTTAAGAGACCGATGCTAAGGTAGTTATCGCTGTTCAAATTAAACAATTTATTTTTGATCATCTAACCGAAATAAAATTGGAAAATAAAAAAGATATTGTAGCAAATTGGTTACCACGGTATACCGGAACGCCACTCGATAAATTTGGCAAGTATATTTTGCTTACCAACTTTGGAAATTATGTGGAAATGTTTGCAAAATGGCACAAAGTGGCCATCTCCGGCAAGGATAAACCAATGCCCAATGCTACAGCAAAAGGGATTACCATCATCAATTTTGGAATGGGAAGTGCCAATGCTGCTACTATCATGGATTTACTTTCTGCCATCCAACCGAAAGCAGTGCTGTTTTTAGGGAAATGTGGTGGTTTGAAGAAGAAAAATAAACTTGGTGACCTGATTTTGCCGATCGCTGCCATACGAGGTGAAGGAACTTCTAACGATTATCTTCCCCCTGAAGTGCCTGCTCTTCCTGCATTTAGCCTTCAAAAAGCAGTCTCGACAACCATCCGTAATCATGGAAAAGATTACTGGACAGGTACAGTTTACACTACGAACAGGCGGGTTTGGGAACATGATAAAGAATTCAAAGCTTACCTTCAAAAGACCCGTTGTATGGGAATTGATATGGAAACAGCTACCATATTTGTAACCAGTTTTGCCAATAAAATTCCGGCAGGAGCACTTTTACTTGTTTCCGATCAACCTATGATTCCTGAAGGAGTAAAAACCGCCGCCAGTGATGTGAAGGTTACCACAAGTTACGTGGATAGTCATTTGAAAATTGGTATTGATTCTCTCAATGAATTGATTAACAACGGACTAACTGTCAAGCACCTAAGATTTTAGTTATTAAATGGCCGCTCAAACATACGACCAGATTATAAAAGATCTGAAGAATAAAGTCTATCACCCCATTTACTTTTTATTTGGTGATGAACCCTACTATATTGATCTTATAGCAGAGTACATAGAAAACAATGTGCTTTCCGATATGGAGAAGGAGTTTAATCAAACTGTCCTTTATGGTCGCGATGTTGATTTGGCCACGATCACCGGTAACGCAAAGC
>CAUJFJ010000006.1 GCA_963169675.1 Bacteroidota bacterium | reverse complement strand
TTAACTATTCTAATTACCTTCTGCCTTTTATACAATGCCGGAGCTCAGGTTGTCAATACACAATTTGGCCAGGTTCAGGGGTCTTTAAACGGGACTGTCAATCAATTTTTGGGTATTCCATTTGCCAAACCACCGGTTGATTCCTTACGATGGAAGGCTCCTCTTAATCCTAATCCATGGACCGGAATATTAGTGACAAATAATTTCGCTCCCGAATGCCCTCAAAAGAAATTTAATCAGGGAAGTACTGCTGATACCATTATTGGAAATGAAGATTGTCTCTATTTGAATATCTGGTCTCCACAGCTAACCGGAAACTTACCTGTTATGGTTTTTATCCATGGTGGTGGTAATCAGCAGGGGAGTGCCGGCGAGGTAAACGGTGGCACGCAAATGTATTTTGGTAAGAATATGTCGGAACGTGGAAATGTTATTGTTGTAACTATTCAATATCGGCTGGGTCCATTGGGTTTCCTGGTGCATCCCGGACTGGAACCTGAAAACCCAAATAATGTCTCCGGTAATTATGCAGTGCTCGATCAAATACTGGCTTTAAACTGGATTCAGAATAATATTGCTTCATTTGGTGGTGATCCTACCCGGGTAATGATTTTCGGAGAGAGTGCCGGTGGACTTAATGTTGGGAATCTGCTCACTTCACCTCTTGCCACTGGTCTCTTTCAGAGAGCTGCCATCCAGTCGGCAGCCCCTGTAATTAGCAGTTATGTCGATGCCACGAACAAGGGAATAGCTTACGTAGATACTTTTTCGTCTCCGGGTACCGATGTGCAGAAAATTGCATACATGAGAACTTTACCAATTGATTCCCTGGTTAAATATGAAACTTCTCCGCTATCAGGCGGTGCTGTAGGTATGAATTGGCAGGCTGTCATCGATAATATTGTTTTTGATGGTTTCCCCAAGCAGAAATTTGAATCAGGAAACTTTAATAAAGTGCCATTGATGATTGGTTCTAATTCTGAGGAAATGAGCCTTTCTGCACCTCAAAATGTGCTTCCATTTATGGTTACCGCATTAATCAATCAGTATGTGCCGGCACCTTACCAGTCTCAGGCTGCTGCATTGTATCCTCCGGGAACAACAGCTGCAGAAGCCCGTGAATCGTATGTCGGTATTTTGACCGATGCACAATTTACAGCTACCACGCGAAGGACTGCCCGCTGTGTCAGTCAAAATCAGGTTGAACCTGTCTTCAGATATTTCTTTACACACAAGCATGCTTTTTCTCCCTTAACTGAATTGGGCAGTTATCACGGTATGGAATTATTTTATGTTTTCAATACCTGGGAAGACGCAACCCTTGGAAGCGGACCTTTGTTTTCGCCACAGGATGATTCTGTGCAAACTAACATGTTGCAATACTGGGTTAATTTTGCAGCAACAGGCAATCCAAATGGTTCCGGCTTACCGGTCTGGCCCGATTATGATGCAGGACCAGATTGCTTCCTGGAAATAAAGGCCACTCCGGATGGCTCAGCATGCGGTTTAAGAACCGCCGAATCCGATTTTTGGGATGCTGTGAGCAGCTATAACGGATGTACGATTTCAGCTATTGCTGATGATATGTCGTCTCATGAAAATTTGTTAATCTTTCCTAATCCAACTTCAGGTTTTATTCAGATACAAATTCCTGCTCAAAGCACTGAATTTGTGGTGACTGTTATGGATGCTACAGGAAAGGAAATATTACAAAAAAATAATAGTGCTGCTATAGATTTAACTGCCATAGCAAATGGTTTTTATATGGTAGAGTTCAGATCAGCAGAAAAAGTATTGCGAACCAAACTACTAGTTAAGCGGTGATGTACTTATGAAAAACTACTGTAAGAAAGGATACTTTGTAACCCCGTTGATGAGTGTTTTGATCTTGCTGTTTGCTCTTACTGCAAACTCAGTCTTTGCGCAGGGAAAACCAGAATTATCTGAGAAAGATTTAGCAGAATATACAAAATACTTCGAAATCAAAAATGGTAAATTTGTTGGTGATGGAGCTTCTTTTTTATTGAGTGAAATCTCCAAACATCAATATATTTTGATGGGTGAGTATCATGGCTCACACCAGTTATCTTTGTTTACGCAAGCTATAATTCCTCCATTGCATAAAAATGGATTTCGCTATTTCGGATTGGAAATTGGTCCCGTTTCCTCTCAAATTCTGACCGAAATGATGGCAGATACTGGTAAAATTTCTAAAAAATTGAATCAGCTGAATAGCCGTTATTTAAAAAATGCGGAAAACAGACAGTTTACACCCATTCCATTTTTTAGTTATCTGGAAGATGCTGAATTTCTAAAAGAAGCAGCAATTGCCAAATGGCAGTTAATTGGTTTGGATCAGGAGTTTATGGCAGGTTATACCATGCTACTTGACAGAATGTATCAGAATCTGAATGATGACGCTAAAAAACTATTGAAAGATAGCCATCTGAAAGCAGTTGAAGCAGTCAGAATTGCTGATTCCATAGATGCTGCAAATGGGACACGTCTGTACGAAACCATCAACAGTTCCAGTCATTTCAATGATTTCCTGGCCGGGGCATCTAAAAATAACAAAAAGAATCAGGAAATTGCTGAAGCACTTCGTATTACCAATTCGATTTATCTGAAGAGTGTTCAAAGGAAGTATTACGAACAAAATTCTGATAGAGTGACTTACATGAAGCAGAACCTTGGTAACTTTTTAAATTCGGAATCATTCGACCTGTCTAAAGATAAAATGCTTCTTAAAATGGGAGCGGTGCATACAGGTCGAGGATTTAGTCCGCTTAGCTTGTTTGAAATTGGTAACACGTTGAGCGAAATGGCCGAATTCAATAGTAATTCTTCACTTCACATCAATTTCAATTCCCGTTTTTATATGGATGGAGACAAGGAAATAGATGATCTGGCTGATTCAACTTCTTATGGTTATCGATTTAAAGGATTGTTTCAAATGGCCAAAAAAGACCAATGGACTGTAATTGATCTGCGACCACTTAGATCTAAAGTCTTTTACAATCGTGCTTTTAAATTGGATGAAATCATTCTTGAAATCTTTAAAAATTATGATTGGTTTATTATGCCACCACTCGATACGGATGCAGCACCCAATTATAATTCTTTGAAATAAGATCCATTTAACTTTAGTTTGATACACCTTGATATTTTTTTGAATTAGCGTTATTATGAGAATATTATTCCTTGCTTTGTTTTTTGTCATTTGCTGCCAAAATTGTTTTTCTCAAAAAATTGTCTCCGGAATTTATAGTTCAGGATTAAATTTAGCATTTGATGAATTGACTGGAAGAGTATCGGGCTTTTATGATAGTGAGTCGGGTTATGATGAAAAAACAGGAACTGCTCAATTTTCTTGTACATTTTATTTTTCAGGAACGGTGGAATTAAAACAGGGCAAAATTGTTTCATTTTATCCTGGAGATTCTGTTCCTGATTCCATTCCTGGTACTGTAGAATTGTTGCCGAATAAGCAGTTAAGTTTACAATTGGAAACGGATCACGGAGGTTGTTGGAATGTGCAAACTTTTGCTTCAGAGCCGGTTTTATTTAGATTGTATAAAGCAGTCAGCTGGAGTCAAATTCGTTATGTCATCGGTTCAAATGTTGATTTGTTTATGGACGAAAGAGGTACTTCTGCTTTGAATGTCAAATTACCATTTGGAAGTGTTTTGGGGATTTCGGTTATTAAAGGTGATTTCGCCCATTGTGCTTTGCTGGATTCGACTGATGATGTCATCGAAGGGTGGATAAAGTTGAACGATTTGAATGCAATGGACTAATAGCTTGAAATTGCTATTTTCATGGGAATAAAGTTTCGCTGAATGGAATTGATTTCCTCAATTTCAGGAACAAATGACACATAATTTAAGTTCCTGGTTTTCTGTTTTTATTGTGTTATTTGAAAATGTGTTTAAATTCGTTTAAATTTCTCATAATCAATACAATAGAATTTTTCTAGCTTGAATATATTTTAGTTTGAATTTAGATCTATTTAGTCAAGTGTAAGAAACATGAGAATATACTTGCGATATGAATTTTATTATTGTATTATTGAATAAACGCAGACGTATTGTATTTCCGTTAAATCAGTGACAATGTTGTCTGGCAGGCACATTTATTGCATAAGTTGGGATATTATCAACACATATATTGAAGTAGAGTATTTAATTTTGTGGCATCATGAAATCTATTATTATATTAATTAGCAATATGAGAATAAAATGTGACGTAACACGAACTGTATATTTATCGTTTGTTACTTTGATTATCAATATTTTTTCAGGATATAATTCGGGTTTTGCACAAACTTTTCCATCCGGATTCAGCCAGGTGCAGGTTGCCACTGGTCTCGTAGCTCCAACTATAATGTCTCAATCACCAGATGGAAGAATTTTTATAGCTGAACAGGGTGGAGTGTTGAGAGTCTTTAAAAACGGTGCTTTATTAGCATCTCCATTTCTGTCGCTCAATGTTAATTCATCCGGAGAACGAGGCCTGTTGGGAATTGCCTTTGATCCCTCATTCAATACAAACCAGTACATTTATCTTTATTATACCTTATCGTCTGGTTCCAACAATCGAATCAGTCGCTTTACGGCCAATGGTGATGTGGTAGTTCCGGGAAGTGAAGTTGTCATTTTAAATCTCGACCCTTTAACCAGTGCAACAAACCATAATGGTGGCACTATGCAATTTGGTCCGGATGGAAAATTGTATGTTGGAGTAGGGGATAATGCTACTTCTGCAAATGCTCAAAATCTGGATACTTTTCATGGGAAGATCTTAAGGCTAAACACTGATGGAACTCCAGCAGCCGGAAATCCATTCAATTCTGGTTCTGTTCAAAGAAGAAGTATTTGGTCCTATGGCATGAGAAATCCTTATACGTTAACTTTTCAGCCGGGAACCGGAAAGTTGTTTGTTAATGATGTAGGCCAATTATCATGGGAAGAGGTAAACGATTGTACGGTCGGTGGAGGAAACTATGGTTGGCCCGATGCAGAAGGTGTTAGTAGCAATCCAGCTTATGTAAATCCTGTTTACGCCTATAGTCACGGGTCAGGCATCGGACAAGGTTGTGCAATAACAGGTGGAACTTTTTTTAATCCTTCAACAACTACATACCCATCTCAATATACCGGTAATTACTTTTTTATTGATTATTGCAGCAATTGGATTGATAGATTGACTATTTCCGGATCCGCAGCCACACGATCGTCGTTTGCCACCGGTGTTGCAGGATCTCCAGTGGGAATAATCGCAGCTTCAGATGGCAAACTCTATTTTTTATCGAGAAGTAATAACAGTTTATATCGGATCGATTACAATTCAGGGTCAGCACCTTTGATTACTGCTCAACCTCAGAGTATTTCAATTGCTCAGGGTAACACAGCAACATTCAGTGTAAGTGCTTCAGGAGCCGGTTTAAGTTATCAATGGAGGAAAAATACCACACCTATTAATGGTGCTACGGCTGCTACCTATACAATTTCAAATGTTACCAGTGCCAATGCAGGCAATTATTCAGTAGTTGTAAGCAATTCTTTCGGTTCAACAACCAGTAATACTGCAGTCCTTACAGTCACAGGATCAAATACACCTCCGGTAGCAAACATAGTTTCACCTGTCACAGGAAGCACATACACAGCTGGGACATCTATAACATTTAACGGTTCAGCTACTGATGCTGAAGATGGAACTCTTGCAGCAGCAGCATTCCAATGGTATGTCGATTTTCATCATGATACACATACACACCCGGGTCCGTCTGCTCCGGATGGGGTAACAAGTGGTTCTTTTGCTATTCCCAATTCAGGCGAAACTGCTTCCAATGTATTTTACAGATTGTATCTGGTGGTTACCGACTCACAAGGAGCCAGAGATACTGCTTATGTAGATATTTTACCTAAATTATCAACGATAACTCTTAATACCAATCCCCAGGGTCTTACGATTACGCTTGACGGCCAGCCATTCACAACACCGTTGACTTTTACCGGTGTAGAAGGTGTGCTAAGAACCATCGGTGCCAATTCTCCTCTGACAATTAATAATTCTGTTACCTATAATTTCTCCAATTGGTCTCAGGGAGGAGCACAAACTCAAACATTTGCAACACCGGTTGCCAACCAAACTTATACTGCAAATTATACTCCTGTACTTCGAATACCGGAAAATCCTGCAGTTACACTAAGTGGAATTGAATATGAATATTTTGAAGGGAACTGGAATGTAATACCTGATTTTGCAACTGCCACACCTGTATCAGCAGGAAGTGTGACTAACATAGATTTAAGTCCTGCCAGTTTAACGGATTATTTTGGTTTCAGATTTTCGGGTTTTATTCAAATACCTGCTAATGGAGTTTATACCTTTTATACTTCTTCAGATGATGGAAGTAATTTGTATATTGGAAATACGCTGGTTGTTGATAATGATGGCGCACATGCTTTACAGGAACGATCGGGTCAGATTGGTTTGCAGGCTGGAAAACATGCAATCACTATCGATTATTTTGATCGCGCGGGACAGGAAATTTTGGAAGTCAGATACGAAGGATCAGGTATTGCGAAACAATTAATTCCAGATGCGGTGCTATTCAGAAGTACCACAGCGACAGTGCTTAATCCTGTGGCTGATGCTTACGTGAGAAGTGGAAATTATACAAATGACAATTATGGGACAGCGGGACAGTTAATAACTAAGAAAGGTACCGGAAATGGAAAATATGAGACATTTTTAAGGTTCGATATTTCAACGATTTCAACCAATGTAACATCTGCAAAACTTCGGTTATTTGGAAATATTAACAATACTGCAATTGCTTCAGTCCCTGTTTCAGTTTATAATGTCCCTGATAATACCTGGCAGGAAACTACCATTAAATTTTCGACTAAACCGGCCTCAGGTACTTCGCCACTTTCAACTGTAACAGTCAATGGAACTACTTCTCAGTATTACGAATGGGATATCACTTCCAAATTGGTGGCACTTAAAGCTGCCGGTATTAATTTTATTTCATTGAAAGTATTAAACGGTGTAGTTACTTCCAATTCAAGAATTAATTTTAGTTCCAGAGAAGCTGCCGGAAACAATCCGCAACTAATAATCACTTCAGCTTCACAGTCAATAGAGGAGCCCCCAATTTTTGAAAAGATAAATTCAAATAATTCTGATGAGAAATCTCACTTAGTTACCATTTACCCACAACCCGCTACCGATTTGGTATATATCGAATCCTTAGATCAATCCATTATTGAGCATGTTACATTATATGATCAACTTGGTAATACCATTTCAATACCTGATTTAAGAAATCATTCAAAGTACAACATTTCGGTTTCACAGTTAAGATCAGGATTATATACTGTGGAACTTTTGTTTAAAGATGGAATTGTACGGAAACAACTATTGATAATGCATTAAAAATAATCTGGATTTAAACCTCTAAAAAGTACGGCCGATCAAATTTGTTTGATCGGCCGTAATAATTTAATCTAAGAAAAGTACACACTATTTTCGAATAACTAAACTCCTTACTTTACTGTTGCTTTCGGAATCCATAATTTTAACAACATACATACCATTTGACAAATGTGATAAATCTACTTCCGAAGGCGTCCCAAGTGCATTATTTTCAAACATTAATTCACCCAAGAGATTATAAATTTGAATTTTGTTGATTTCAAAATCTTTGCTTGAAATTGAAACTTTACCATTTGAAGGATTCGGATATAATTTAATACCATCCGAATCACTAAAGTCATATAAACCCAATGGTATTTCAATGGTATTCACAACAGTGTTGGTCACAATCGGTGCATTAAAATCGAAATAAATATAAGCAGTATTTTCAATCGACATACCTGGTGCGAGAGAACTATCTATTTCCACACTGAATTGTACATAGCCATGACTCTGTGGTTCGTTAGTATTACTGTCAGGTAACATAATATTATAAAAATTAAATTTAACTATGTTAGGAGCAAGCCATTCTGGTGAACATGTATGGCTGGTGCTCAGAAACCTAAAACTACCGGTAATTATATCGGATTCAAGTGTGTCAATGATACTTATATTATAAGCTTCAGCTGTTCCTGTATTTTGAAAATGTATTTTGTAAGTTAGTTTACCTGTTCCTTCCGGAATATATCCAAGCGGACCATCACCGGCAGGAATTACCTCTTTCATATTAGGATCGAAAGAATTTACAATAGGTATGCATGAATAACTATTGTTGTTTGTAATGTCTGCATCAGACGCCGGAATAGTTGTTGAAGTATAAAAACATAAAGTATCACCAATATTGACTGTAATATCAGGAGTCAGATGTACTCCCGCAGAGAAACTGTTCCAATAGGCTCCATTGCTTAAGTTTGAAAGGTTTGAATAATACCATATTAAAGTATCACCATTTACCACAGATGCAGGATTTGAACTCAGGGCAGCATTGTAAGTGACTCGTGAATCAAGTATTAATGTCAATGTTCCTGAAGTAGTATCGCATCCGGTATTTGAAACACTGGGATAAAGCAGGAAGGGCATCATAGGTCTTGCATTCACCGGCCCTCCAACATACGATCTTATATCCAGATTGCCGCTGCACTGCATGGCAAAATCGACATTCGTTTGGCTTAGTGACGTAAAGTTGAAAGTACCTGGATTGCATACGCTCAACGGGAATATGAACTGATAGTTGGAAGGAATAAATACATCAAAATTGACCAACCATGATTCCTGAATCTGATTATAATAGCTTCCGTTTGTTCCTGAATATGCACCACTTGAAATTGTTCCAACTGAAGGACTATTCATATATGCATTTGCACTAACCTGCACATTTTGCAGTGGAATGTCGGATCCATTGAAAATACAATCATTATTAAAGTCAGCATAAACCATACCCGTAACAGAACCGTAAGTACATGCATCAGGAACTGGATGAGCAAACATATTGGTTATGTTATAAATTGTATCAGGACCACAAATGATTTTTATCGGAGGCCCTGCAAAATAGGCAATTCCTGCATTTAACCAGTTGTCCTGAACAATTGGATTAATATTGACTACAGGAAGAATAACATTCCAGGGACTGACCCCTGTAAGATTAGTCTCACTAGCCACTAAATTACCTGTTGTTTCATCTTTCATTTGTACTACATCTCCAACAAATGAATTTTGAATGGTAATTAAATGTTCAACATTGATCATCGACCAACACCAGGTAGTGTCATGGAAGAAGTTCTCATTGACATAGGTTGAAATGTCACCTGCTGTGTAAAACTGAGCCTTAAGTGGTTTTACCGACAACATTAACACCAGAAATACTAGTTTAGTAAAGGTTTTCATAGCTTTTGGGGTTTGAATGGTTAATCCTGATTTAGTTTGAGAATGGATTTATTAGTTTAAAGCGACTTTGGTTTCCTGTCTGATATTTGGCAAACGAAAAAGTTGCACAGCAATACTTTTTTCTTGTATTTCCTGGTATGTGCATGTTAACCAAGTGTAAAAGTTTCTGTTTGGGACTGATTTTTTTTAGTAATTTTGACCTTAAATAGTAGTTCGCCGTGATAGTTGCAAATCTGCTTCTGTATTACCTGATCATTTTGCCCATTTCAAAGTTGCCTTATGGGGTGCTTTATGGATTATCTGATTTTTTGTTTTGGGTGTTTTATTCACTGACCGGATATCGGAAAAAGGTTGTTTTTGATAACCTGAAACGATCTTTTCCCGAAAAATCGGATGCTGAAATTCAGCAATTAGGTAAACTCTTTTACCGCCATTTTGCCGATCTCATCTTAGAGAGTCTATCCATATTTTCAATTTCACAAAAGGAGGCATCTTCCAGAATGAAGTTTACAAATCCTGAGATTTTCGATAAGCATTTTAAAGAAGGCCGCAATGTTATTTTGGCCGGTGGTCATTTTAATAATTGGGAGCTCTTTGCCGTAGCTGTGGATGATGCCCTCAAACATGCTACCATAGCATTGTATAAGCCTCTAAATAATCAGTTTTTCGATGAGAAAATGCGTTCCAGCAGGGGTAAGTATGGTTTGAGGATGATTTCAACCAGAAAAGCCACAGAAGTATTTAGTACCATTACCGACCAGCCTGTAGCAGTAATTTTTGCAACCGATCAATCCCCTTCAAACCCACGAAAAGGCTACTGGACAAAGTTTCTCAATCAGGATACGATTGTGCTTTTTGGAACTGAAAAATATGCCAAGGAATATAATTGTCCGGTGTATTATGGCAGCATACAGAAGGTTAAGCGTGGCTATTATGAAGTTACTTTTTCGCTGATTACCGAAAACCCGCAGTCATGTGCCTATGGTGAAATCACAGAAATGCACTGTAAACTGCTTGAAAAGGATATTTTGGAAAATCCGCAATACTGGCTCTGGAGTCACCGCAGATGGAAACATCGAAAACCAGATATTATAGAGGCTGCTGATCAAGTAGGGTAGGTCACCTCATTTTTGAAAGCCAACGAGATAAGAAGCAGTCATAAACCCGATAGAAAACACCATCGTCGGTTTGTTCCTTGTAAACCATTTCTTTCTTAATAAGAGCATCCAAAGAGCGTTGCACATTAGAGGCTGATTCCAATTGATGCCTCAGGATGAAATGTTTCGAATGTGGTTTTTGCACCGTATCTTCAATGGCAATTGCTCTGAGTAAATTCCATTGTTGCATTGTTAGCAGACTTCGATATTGAAAGAATACCGGTTCCTGCTCCGAAAGCAACCGGAGTGCAGTAACAGCAACCGTTTCCTGCTTGATGTGCTTGTTGCCATCGGCATACAACCTGTTGCAGAGCGATTGTGTATAAAAGGTATGTGTTCGGGTGAATTTTAGAATGAAATCAATTGCCCCGGAGTCAATTTTACGCTTTGCTTTCTGGAATTTACTTTCAATAAATGCTGCATAAATAGGATCAGGGATCGGATTCAACCGGATGGTTTGTGTGCTTGCAAAAAAGGGCCTTTTCACATTGTTAAACATATCAGAAAGGAGGTGCTGATCACTTCCGCAAAAAATGAACCGGGTTTGCTTCAGGTGCTGAATTAAAGACCTAAGCCTGGCTTCCATATTCTTCTCCGGAAAATTGCTGATTTGCTGAAATTCATCAATGATTACCACAACACGCTTATCCTGCTTTTCAAGCATGGCAAATAAACCCGATAAAGTGTGCTCGAACTGTTCGGGTTGCTTAAAGTCGAGTTCAATTTCGGGATTACCTGTAACCGGATCGAAACTGATTACCGGTCTCATAGCTATGATCCATTCCAGTAATATTTTGCCAAAAGGCTTCTTTTCAGGGAACGTTTTCAGTGCCGCACTCGCCAGGGCATTGGTAAAAGCTCGCAGATCCTGAGTTGTGTAGGCATCCAAATAAATGCACTGAGCCTTCTTTTGCCTGATTAAGGTCTCCATTACATGAAATAAAAGCCCTGTTTTTCCCATTCTTCGCAAGGAAAGCAGTGTGGTATTCACACCATTTGTAATGTTACGGATGAGGGCATCCGTTTCCTGTTTACGGTCACAGAAGTAATCGGAACCATGATAGCCACTAAGTGGAAATGGGTTTTCGGGAGTCATCATAATGCAAAGCTATAAAATTTAAACTCAATTTATACAAAATGTATTATGCAAATTATGTTATATTTATTGTATTATACATTCTGCATTATACATTATGTATTATACATTTTATATTATACATAATGTATAATACATTTTAAATAAATTTGACCTTGCCATATTTCAAAATGGATGTAATAAATTCAAACAGAGGGAATTATTTACCGTCCAATCTAATTCGGTATTTTAGCTAACTTATTGATTTTTAATCAACTTAAGGCGTAGTTCAGTTGCCATCTTTTGGGTGAAAAGTGCCGCCCCTGCCGTATTCAAATGGCCATGATCAAAAAGGTTCTCCCGCAAGTAAAATTCCGGATACCTGGTGTAATCTGCCAGTTCAATAACATGGCTTGCAGGTAATGCCTG
>CAUJFJ010000005.1 GCA_963169675.1 Bacteroidota bacterium | reverse complement strand
GCAGGAAATCACCCGCCACCTAAATTACTTATATCAAATAAGCAAACAGAATCGCTTGTCAGGTTTTCGTGCGCTTACAACAATGGAAGGCATTCGAATGCTGCAAGCTAATAAACGTCATGTACAACTTTTAAAATCGGTTTCATGATAAAAGGTGTTTTTAAACTTGCATTAACTGCATTTACCATTAGTTTTTTAGGCAGCCTGCCGGTTGGTGTATTAAACGTGTTTGCCACACAAATTTACATGAGTGGAACATTAACCGGGACTCTGACATTCATCGGAGGAGTCTTACTTATTGAGGCATTGGTCATTGCTGTAACTTTAAAATGTGCCGAATGGATACAGCAACATAAGAGCTGGTTAAAAATTGTCAAAATTATTTCATTACTTTTTCTGGTTTTCCTTGCGGGATGGTACTGGTTTATTCCGCAAGCGGAGGGAGGAATTTCGGAATCAGATATGATGAGTTTCGGAATCTTATCCTTGTTGACCACCGGATTACTGTCAGGGTTATTGAATATTGTTCAAATTCCGTTCTGGACCGGATGGAATCTGGTTCTGATAAATTCAGGTACACTTAGTAAGAAAAGTCAGAACGGTGAGCAATTAATATTTATCGCGAGTGCAATTACAGGCACATTTTTTGCAATGTTATGTTTTATATTTGCAACTACAATGTTAACAGAATGGTTCACCCTATCAACAACCTTCCTGTTTCAAAGAATTCTACCGATTACATTACTTCTTGTAGCAATTTGGCAATTAAGGTCCTTCTTCACCAAAGCAAAAATTAACTTTCATTGATTTACCGTCATTCTAAAAATCTGTTATTTGCTATACTGACATATCTTCAAATTGTCGGCACCGGAACTGTTTTTGCTCAAGTTAATCCAACAACCAATATTATTGCTGTTGATGTTAGCACGATGCCTGAAAATGGTTCGTTCAATTACGATTCTACATTTGCAATTGGCGAAGAGTTAGGAATGACTCAAACGGGTCTATATTTTAACTGGACGACATTGGAAACTGCTCCGTTACAATATGATTTTACTTTGTTGCAAATTGCAAACATCTATTATCCTGTAAACGGTATTGCAATCGACCTAACCATAACGCCCATTCACACCAATGTACTGGAAATGCCGGCTGATCTCGTTCCTTTACCACTTGATCACCCATCTGTTATTGCACGATTCAACGCAATGCTTGATAGTATTCATCATAATTTAACTCAATTACAACTCAGCTCCCTTGTTATAGGTTCAGAAATGGATGTATATCTGGGAACTGATACGGTGAAATGGCAACAGTTTACAAACTTCTTCATTGCGGTTTCCGCTCATGCAAAAATGGTATGGCCTACCGTTCCTGTAGCTTGTGAAGCTACCTTTGCGGGATTAACCGCTGGCACTTCATCCGTTTACATGCAACAAATAAATCAAGTAAGTGATTATATCGGAGTTTCTTATTATGCCATTGATGGGAATTTCCAGGCAAAACCGTTTAGTGCATTACAGAACGATTTCAACTTGATAACAAGTGCCTATCCTGTTAAACCAATATGTTTTTATCAATATGGCTTCCCTTCATCAGCAGCTTGTGGGAGCAACCTTCTTTTACAAGAACAATTTATTTATCAAACATTTAATTTGTGGGATACCTATGCATCTCAGATAAAAATGATTGATTTCACCTGGATGCATGATCTTGATACTGCTGCGGTAAATTACTTCCTCAATTATTATGGGGTGAATGATCCCGGTTTCGCCGGATTTCTGGGCTCCATTGGGTTGCGGGAATGGAATGGAAACGGTAGTGATAAACCTGCATTGGCAGCATTGCGATGTGAAGCAAAAGTCCGGGGGTTTAATCAGCTGCCACTACTATGTACGAGTTCTATTGCTGAATTGTCGGTTTCCGATCACTCCATAGCATTGCATCCGGTTCCTTGTACCAACAACTTGAATGTTACCATTCTCCCTGCTTTTCTGAAAGGGAGACTTGAAATTCTGGATGCAAGCGGGCATCAGGTTTATACTTTAGGTGAAATCAAAAATGAAAAGTTCATAATTGATACATCCAATCTTACGGCTGGTAACTACCTTATAAAAATATCACACCAGAACCAAACAATTGGGAAATCCTTCATCCGGCTATAGCCGAAAACTTTGTCTGTTTAAAATTGTTATATAAATTCAATGAAATCCATGTTATTTATCTCCTCTCTTCTTTTAATTTTGAGCTGTCAACAACCAATTGCTTCCAACGAAATAATTAATTCACCTGATTCCACTATGAATTCATCTAAAACGGGCAACCCATATTATTCACGCACCGACACTACCAAATTAGAGCTTACTGATGCAGAATGGCAAAAAGTATTGCCTGACGATGTTTACCATATAGCCAGAAATAAAGGGACTGAACGTGCCTTTACAGGGAAGTTTTGGGATTTTGAAGGTTTGGGTAACTACTATTGTGCAGCATGTGGAAATGCTTTATTTAAATCAGACAGCAAATTTGCGAGCTCCTGCGGATGGCCAAGTTTTTATGAATCATTGCGGCCAACCAGTGTTCGCTATGAAAGCGATAATTCTTATGGGATGCGACGAATCGAAGTGCTTTGCGGACGATGCGATGGTCACCTGGGGCATATCTTCGATGATGGTCCACCTCCTACCGGTAAAAGGTTTTGTATGAATTCCATCATGCTGGATTTCGAACCCGAAACCAAATAAATCGCTTCTAAAAATTAAACAATTTTCCGGTGAATAAACGAGCTGTGCTTTGCATGGCATAAATCAGCATTCCAGTTCCAAATGAAGCTGCGTCATATTCTTTAGTCATTCCCGGTAAAATATATTTGTCTTCCAGTAAAGTTTGTCCGCTGCTGTTCATAATTTTCAATGATGAGCTGGTTGCATCCTCATTCATTTTCACATATACTTTACCATTATACAACCGCACATCAAAAGGTGGTTTTTGATTTGTTGCTTCAGCATAACCGGAAGGCATGCAAAGTAATTCCGTTCCGTATAAAATCTGAACTTCATTGGGGGATAAATCCCGGTCATAAACCCGCATATCATCAATGACTCCATCAAAATAAAATGGTGCAGATGCAACATCAATTCCTCCGCCTATCCAAATATTCCTTTGGCGGTTAACTACAGGAGAGCTGGTTAACACCGAATATAATAATGAGCCATTCAAATAAACCCGCATGCCATTTACGATATCTACTGTATAAACCCAATGTTGCCATGCGTTCGAAAATGGAGTTCCCATCATAAATAAACGACCCCCTGTGGTGCAGTTTCCATGATCAAGAACTGTTGTGGAAACACCATTGTGAGAATAAAA
>CAUJFJ010000004.1 GCA_963169675.1 Bacteroidota bacterium | reverse complement strand
AATGGTACTAACAGAAAAATAGCGATTGCAGTCAGGAATAAGTACTTTTTACGGACCTGAAATTGTTTCATTGCCAAAAAGACTATTCCAAGTATAACCGGAAAGAAAATATAAAACCATTCTTCAATACTCAAACTCCAGGATTCCCAAAAGAAACCAACGAAATGTTGAGAGAAGTTTTGCAGGAAGAACAGGAACTTCCAGTTAAACTGAGTGAAATCTTCTTTAATAATTCCTGTATAAACAAAAATTACATTGAGCAACAGAACCAGATAATAGGCAGGTAGGGTTCTGAACCATCTTCTGACCCAGAAGTTTTTAATTGTTTTTAAATTGTAGTCAGCAGTGTTTTCAAAAGTTTTGATCAGAATACCTCCAATTAAGAATCCACTAAGCACAAAAAATAGTTCCACACCATCAATCAATTTGATCCATGGGAAACCGGTTTCCGCTTTTTCAAGCATTAATGCATGTCCGTTGACTACAAAAATAATTGCCAATGCACGCATCACATCCAAACCAAAAACTCTTTGAGAGTAATTCGGGTTCAGTCGAAAGATAGAAAAGATAGGTCCAAAAGGTGACATATTTAATTTCTGCAAGTTCTGGGACTGATCCCGTATACAGAGATCAATTGGTGGTGGGCAAATGTAAGAAATTAATGATATTTGAAAAATGTCAGGCTTGACTACCAGTCTAATTCAAGTTGCAAACCGGTGCCAGGTCTTTTGAACAGCGAATAATCGTATTCGGGGAATGACCGGCCTTCTAAATTTTTCCTGACGGATAACTTAAAAAGTTGACGGATGGATTCTGCAATGTGACCTTCTCCACGCATCCGCATTCCAAATCGATTATCATTCACCTGGCCCCCGTGGCACTGCTTTATTTGATTCCAGATTTTGTCTGCAGCATCGGGGAAGCTTTTAAATAACCAATCGTGAAAAATATCTTTAACAGAACCATTCAGGCGAACCATGGTAAATCCGACGGCAAGTGCTCCTGAATCGGCTGCAGCTTTTATGAGATCGGGAATTTCATCGCTGTTCAGTCCGGGAATTATAGGTGCAGTCATTACGCCGGCAGGGATTCCATTTTCTGTGAGATGCTTTATCACTCCCAGGCGGTTTTTGGTAGTTGCTGTCCTGGGTTCCATTAATAACCGCAAGTCTTCGCGCATGGTAGTGACAGAAACCATTACATGCACCAGATTATTTTTTGCAAGCTCTGTAAGGATATCCAAATCTCGCAGGATGAGGCTGTTTTTGGTGATGATGCCGACCGGATGCCTGTATTCTAAAAATACTTTCAAAAGGCTCCTGGTAATTTCCATCTTCCTCTCCAGAGGCTGGTAGCAATCGGTGTTGCCTGAGAGACTAATTCGGGAAGGCTTGTAGTTTTTATTTTGAAAAGCCTTGCGTAATAATTCAGGAGCAGCGGGCTTTGCAATCAGTTTTTGTTCGAAATCAATGCCGGCACTATATCCCCAATATTGATGTACATTTCTGGCATAACAATAAACACATCCATGCTCACAACCCTGGTAAGGATTTAAAGAGAAATCGAAAGGTAAATCGGGACTTTCCGTTTTGTTGAGAATAGTTTTTGGGTGCTCCAAAAAAACTTCTGTTTTGCCGTCTAATTCTGGCAGCTCATCAATACCTTCAAAATGTTCTAATACCCGCTCGCGGGTTTCAAACCTGTTTTTGGTATTTATTTGAGCGCCACGGCCTTTAATGTATTCCATCAGAATGATTGTAATCCTGTCACACAGCAGGTTCTAAAGATAACAATATCTTCAACATAAAGGTGCAATAGAATTTATTTTTATAGCAAAAAAGGCTGTCGAAAATTCAACAGCCTTTTCCATTCAAGCGTTAATTATTAGTATTCGGTTTTGAGTTCTACTCTTCTGTTTTTGGCTCTTCCGTCTGCTTTAGCATTGTCGGCAATTGGTTTACTTTCACCAAATCCGGTAGCAGTTAATCGTGATTCCATAATCCCTTTACCCATGAGATAAGTTTTTACAGATTCCGTTCTTTTTTGAGAAAGGGTCATGTTATATGCATCTTCTCCCTGACTATCGGTGTGTCCTTCAATGATCAATTTAGCTGCGTCGTATTTTTTCAGAATGTTTGCTAATTCATCCAATTGAACTGTTGAAGCAACTTTTAATTTATCACTGTTTGTTTCAAAGAAGATTTTACTTGCAATCTGAGTGATTTTTTTCACATCTTCTTTGGTAATTTCAGGACAACCTTTATTTGCTATATTTCCTTTCACTGCAGGGCAACGATCTTCATTATCTGCAACACCATCTCCATCAGTATCAGGGCAACCTTTCATTGCAAGGTTACCTGCAAGATCCGGACATAAATCGTCTTCATTAAAAATGCCATCTTTATCACTATCAATAGGACAACCAGTAGCATCTACTTTGTACTTTGGATCAGTACCTGCGCATTTATCGTCAAGATCTGTAATACCGTCTTTGTCGGTATCAGGACAACCTTTTAAAGTTGATAAACCGGCAACCTCCGGACAACTATCTTCCTTATCGGCTATTCCATCACCGTCGGTATCAGGGCAACCTTTTAATGCTACAATTCCAGCAATATCCGGACATGCATCCTGATAGTTTGCTACACCATCTTTATCGGTATCAACCGGACAACCTTTTTTATCAACTTCAACACCAGGAGGTGTATCTGCACATTTATCATTTCTGTCTGCAACACCATCTTTATCAGCATCTCTTTTTGATCCTGCATTAAATGTTAAACCAACTGTGTGCATCAAAAATGCATCATTCGTATTTTCTTCGACACCATCTTTATTGTCATTGGTAGAATAAAGGAAAAGTTCCTGAATGTTAAGCATAACATTTGGACTCAGCTGTACATTGAATCCAGCACCTGCTGAAGGTACCGAATAATCGATTTTGCTTTTGTCTTGCACAGTAGGATTTTCTGCAAACAGCATAGCACCTGCGCCGGCTAAAATATATGGGCGAAATTTATATTGGGGTCCTAATATGTTGAAGCGTAAGTTCAGAGTTACTGTTGAGAATCCTGTACGGAAACTAACCGTATCATTTCTGTGGCCAACTTCTCCTTTTGTAAATAAAAGATTTAAGTCAACATGACTTCCTAAGTATCTTGAAAACGATACTCCTCCAAAACCATAAAATGGAAGATCAGTTTTGTAAAATCCGTTTCCCAGATCTCCATTATATTGTTGAGCTCCTCCATGGAAACCGATGTTCCACTTTTTATCAATTGTTTGACCGGTTACAAACAACGAAGATGTAACCATGATGAATAATAGTAGTAATTTTTTCATAAGTAATAATTTTGATCAATTGTTGTGTTAATGGTATTTAACCATGACAGATTATCATGTTGAGTTAATGGAGGGAATAATCGTGCCACTTGATGATACTGCAAGTAGCATGTTACATAACTCAACTTGTCGGGTGGTTTTTCCCCAACTAGAGATTTAAAATACCATAATGGGTAATGTCCCAGATTTCTCAGGGATAAATGAAGAAAAGTATGTCTCGCAACCTGAAGGAAGCAAAAACTTATTTCATTACTGAACGACTATTCGGGTTTGTGTCGCTATTCCTTCAGCGGTAATGGTTACGAAGTAAATACCGGGTGCAATATCGTTTAATGCGGTTTTCGTTTCATTTAAACCGGGAGCCGCAGCATATTCTTTGTTAATCAGTACTCGACCACAGATATCAGAAAGCTGCATTGACACATTTAATTGTTTCTGCAAGTATATCTGAACAGTGATGAATTCGTTTGCAGGGTTCGGATAAATTGCCTGAACAGTAAAAGGTTGTTCATCCTGTAAACCAATAGTAGTTCCGGTGGTGAAAGAAAATTTAACAGAATAAAATCCCTGAACACTTCCATTTGCACTGCGAACTCGCCAATAGTAAACCGCATTCGGATTCAACCCTGTAACTTGTTGACTAGTTGCTGTGAGCCCGGAAACATTATAAATCATGGATGCCGTAGTAAATGTGCTGCTGGTAGAGACCTGCAGTGTGTAACTATCTGCGCCCGGTACCGGAGTCCAGCTAAATA
>CAUJFJ010000003.1 GCA_963169675.1 Bacteroidota bacterium | reverse complement strand
CCCCCAGACCAGTTAGAAGCAAGGTTAAAGTCGCTTGATGTGGACCCCAGCCATGTGAAAGTAGCTGCATGAAGGTGAGTTGTTGTACTCAATATTATGAGTAATAAAAATAGTTGCTTTTTCATGGGATTTAATATTTAGAAAAGGGTTAATTAGGTGGTTAATTAGGTAGTTAATTAGGTGGTTAATTAAGTGGTTAATTAGGTGGTTAATTAGGTAGTTAATATTGGATCGCCTTCGGCTCGGGAAATTTATTTGGACAACGCCTTCGGCTCAGGGAATTTGTTAGATGATCGCCTTCGGCTCTGGTTTTTAATACGGTTAATTCAGTTTAGATTGATTAATTTCCATAGAACTCATAATAATCGCTCCAGGCGCCGGAACTGTTTTTGAGTCGCACTTTGGCATAGTAGACTGATGGATCAGGGAACGTTCCTAATCCTAAATACACTTTGTTGCCATTGCGTGAAAACGAAAATCCTGAAGGGAGTCCGATGGTTACATCGTAATCGAAGGTGTGATTAAAAATATCTGTTTGTGTGGCATCGCTTCCCAGCGTGAGTTCAATTTGAGAAACAGCATTCGAGTCGGGAACTTCTACATAAAATACCGGTGCGCCGTTTACATAATTGAAAACACCATCCAGTGGTGCCTGAGCCTGGGAATTGAAAACTGTCAGCCACAAAAAAGAAATTAAAAGCAAGGGTCTTCGTTTCTTAACCTTGGCAAAACGGTTAAACAAAGAATTACATAAGGCAGATGAATTCCGAATTATTATCATGGCTATACAAATTAAAATATGTTTAAAATTCATTCTCAATAAAGCAATCCAATTCCGCACTGAGTTTTTTGCTCAGTTGAAAAGCGAATGAGTCTTTTGAAGCCTCATTTATGCTATTTAATTCACCACACTTCCTTGGGGGGGGGATTGGGAAGAGTTTGATGAATACTATACCGAAAGTAAATCATAAAATCGAGAATTCCAACAATTTTATGTTAAATTTTAAAAAAAACTAGATTTGAGGCAGAAATAAAGCACATTTAAAATATAAAAAACAATTTTTGAACGCAGAGTTAGGGAGACACAGAGAAATTCGCTTGCACGATGAGCAGAGAACTTCTTCAATGACCAATAATGACCTAATGACAGCGGCTCTGCCGCCAATGACCCTTGTAGGATTAAGAATTAAGAATTAAGGATGTTTGTGTTTCAGTGCAGTAGAGAATTTCTTCAATGACCATGAATGACCTAATGACGCAGCTTTGCTGCTAATGACAGCGGCTTCGCTGCCAACTTCACCGACTAATTCCCGGTATTCACCGACTTTCATCCTGAGGCTGCCTATTTGCTCTTTCCTGCTTTGGGCTGGTCGTATACATTTGTTGAAAATTAAACGTCATGGAAATCATCGATCCGAAACAAAAACAGGAATTTGAACAAAAGTACCAACAACGCGAGGTGGTACCACCTAACCCAATGGGTAGGGTTTTAGCAGGAATAATAATAATGCTTGTAGGAGGTTTACTTCTGGCCAGAACAATGGGAATTTATTTCCCGGATTGGTTTTTTAGCTGGCAGATGTTAATAATTGCCATTGGTGTTTTTGTAGGCGCCAAACATAACTTCCATCCCGGTGGCTGGATTGTACCTATTCTTATTGGTGCTTTCTTTTTGCTGGATGACTGGATTCCCGATTTTAATCTGAAGCCATACTTCTGGCCTGTTGCACTTATCCTTGTCGGGATGGCTATTGTGCTCACACCGGGGTCGGCACGCAGAATATCTGCCCGTGCACGAAAAAAATTCAACAGCATTAATGCAGCTGAAAGTGATTCCGAAGATTTCCTCGAAACTTCCAGTGTTTTTGGTGGGGTAAAAAAAAACATCATCACCAAAAATTTTAAAGGCGGCGAAGTATCATGTGTGTTCGGTGGTGCGGAAATAAATTTCAGTCAGGCCGACATTAAAGGACGTGCAGTTTTGGAAGTAAATGCAGTTTTTGGTGGTGCCAAACTTATCATCCCAGCCAACTGGACTGTTCAATCTTCTGAATTGGTTGCAGTCCTTGGAGGTGTAGAAGATAACCGTGTGCTGCAGATGGGTGCCGGAGATCCCGACAAAGTCCTTATTCTTCGTGGCAACGCCATTTTTGGAGGGATTACACTCAAGAGTTATTAATAATTAAGTAATTTACTGCCGGTAGTTCTGCTTAACAGATTACCGGCAGTTTACTTTTAGGGCGAACATCCCTTACATTTGTACCAATTCAATAAGCATCAATCAATCGGGTGATAACAAGTTTCAGAACAACCCTAATCAGTGTTTCCTGGTGGTTAATATGGTCGACACTCCATGTTGCCACCTTAATGATCTATGGATTGGATCTACCGACTGCCGTGGTGGAAAGTCTGGTTTCAAATGTTATTCTTGCCGGAATATGTGCGGGAGTGGTGTATGCAGTCCGTTTCTCGATGCCATCTACCGGAAGAGTTCTTTCCTTTATGATAAGTGCCGTATTGGCATCTTTTATTTGGGTATGGGCAACCGGACAAATTTTATCGGAACTATATGTTGACCGAAGCAATTACCTCGATTTTTTAACTGATACCATGGCCATACGGACCATCATTGGTATTCTCATGATTACCCTTTTTATGCTTTTTGGATGGGTGGTTCATGTAGCCAGAGAAAATTTGGATGAAGCGCGCAGGCTACATGAAATATCGAAAATATCGAAGGAAACCGAATTGTTAAATCTGAGGCAGCAGCTACAACCCCATTTTCTTTTTAACACCTTAAATTCGGTAAGTGCTTTGGCAGGAAGTGATCCGGCTTTAGCAAAGAAAATGATCCATCAGCTTTCAGATTTTTTAAGGGGGACTATCCGGCAATCGGATGAACGAAAAAATACGCTGGAGGAAGAAATTGAGCATCTCAAGCTTTACCTGGAAATTGAAAAAGTTCGCTTCGGAAACAGGTTGCAGACATCCATAAATGTTGCACCTGATACACAGAAAATTAAGCTTCCTTCCCTCCTGCTCCAACCACTAGTTGAGAATGCCATTAAATTCGGTTTATACGATACCCTTGATGAAGTATTAATTTCAATTTATTCATCGCTTGAAAACGACCATCTGGTCATTAAAATTACCAATCCATTTGACCATTTAGCGAGGAAACAAGTTCCCGGAACCGGCTTCGGAATAAGTTCTGTTACCCGCAGACTTTACCTGCTGTACGGAAGAAACGATTTGCTTGCAACCCAGGTTCATGAAAACAATTTTACCGTTACCATTAAAATACCGTTGGCATCATGATTAAAGTGATACTTGTGGACGATGAACCACTGGCTATTTCAGTGCTCCAGGGATACCTGAAAACCTTCCCGGAATTCGAAATCGTGGCTACCTGTCAAAATGGTTTTGAGGCACTCAAAGCCATTCAACAACATCAACCCGACCTGTTATTTCTTGATATCCAAATGCCAAAAATAACAGGCCTTGAATTGCTTGAACTCCTTGAAAATCCCCCGGCAGTAATTTTCACCACAGCATTCGATGAGTTTGCGATCAAAGCTTTTGAAGCCAATGCAATCGACTATCTTCTAAAACCAATCAGTGAAGAGCGATTTGCAAAGGCACTATCGAAGTGGGCTGATAAAAATACTAAGCCAGCTGAACCAGATTTAACTGTACTTCCCGATTTAAAAACATCTGAAACTCATAAGCGAATTGTAGTAAAGAGTGGAAACAACATCCGGATTATTCCTTTTGAAGAAATCAGGTATGTGGAAGCTTATGATGACTATATAAAAATTCACATTTTGAACGATTGTTTCCTCAAAAAGCAGACCATGCAAAAAACGGAGGAAATGCTTCAACAACATAACTTCTTAAGAGTGCACCGATCGTATATCGTGCAGCTCGACCAGATCACCCGAATTGAAGCATTAGGCAAAGAATCATTCATTGCCAAACTCACCGACAATACTCAAATTCCGTTGAGCAAAACCGGGTATTCTAAACTACGGGATGTTTTAGGCTTGTAATGCAAATCACCTAAGATACTAAAATTCAGCACCTAACAGATCTAAAAAGAATCTAAGGCAGGTGATTATCTGGTTCATTATGAAGCTGATTTTATATAGCCAAAATCGGCACAGGTAAATTGCCAGGTATGCAAATTCAATATATTAAAATTGTAATATTGCCTTTTCAATGGGTTTTGTCTGTATCAGATTTAATTCAAATACTGTTACGGCTTTGATAATAGTCGTTTCAAAACACATAACACACTATTTAACAATTAATTAGATCTGATTTTAGGATATCAAAGATGGATTACGTTTTTATTACTGGTATGGGGCGTTCGGGGACAAAATTCTTAACCAACGTTCTGGGGCATATTGAAGGTGTACATTCGGTACACGAGCACATAGGAAACAGGGAGTTTTGGCTTTTAAGTTGGTATTTACCACCGAATGAATACACTATTCCGTTTTTGGAGCGTAAAAAAAAGGAAGTGGAGAGAAATTTTAAGCCCGGGGTTTTTATAGATACAAATGGGTATGTCCAGAATGCTGTTCCGGAATTAAGAACTGTTTTTCAACCCAGAAAAGTATTTCATTTTGTTCGTGATCCCCGTGAAGTTGTTCGATCAATTTATACCCGACGGAATGAAAAAGACATTCATTTAATTCCTAAAACAAAAGCAGAAATATTAGAGTGGTTTGAGAGCGATAAGTTTACTCAGATTTGCTGGAATTGGGCCAATACAACCGAGCAATTATTAAAATTAGATACAGAGTTAATTCATTTCGAAAAAATAAAATCTGATTTCGAATATTTTGAAAGTAAAATTCTGAAACCAATAGGTTTAGAAATGACGAAGTCGAAATGGCAGGAAATAGTAGCCATCAAAGTCAATAAAACGCATGCTGCCTGGTACAGATGGATGTATGCCAAATTGCGCAACAAAGTTTACATTAAGGATGAGTTACCAAAGTATCCCGAATGGACTGCGGAGCAAAAGCAAAAACTGGTTGATATTTGCGGACCTGCAATGGTTAAGTGCGGATATAAAATCTGACGCACACTAATTATCGTTTTTTACTGTGCACTTAAGTGCTTTTCTACCTGTTCTTTAAATGTACGGCCAATTGGAAGTTGGACTGCACCTATTTCGATATCCTGAGCATTGTAGGCCGTTACAAAAGCCACATTAACAATAAACGATTTGTGAATACGGAGGAAGCCGCAACCTGTAAGCAGCAAAAGCATATCACCTAACTGGTAGCGGGTTACCACATGACCATTACGGGTGACTATTTTCACGTAATCCTTCAAACTTTCCACATATAAAATTTCATCTGCGAAAACGCGAATCTGTTTTTTATCGGTATTAAAGAAGAAACTTTTTCTTTCGACAGCAACTTCTTTGACAGGAACCGGATCGGCTTTGGGAGCAACTGCTTTTCTTTCAAATGCTCTGTTAACAGCCTGTAAAAAACGAGGAAATGAAATGGGTTTTAGCAGGTAATCGACAGCGTTCAAAGCATACGACTCGATTGCAAATTCGTGATAAGCAGTTGTAAAAATGATTTGGTAGCGGGAGTCGAGGGTTTTGGCAAAATCGATACCACTAATTACCGGGAGATTAATATCGAGGAAAATAAGGTCGATATTGGAAGTGCTGAGAATTGCAGATGCCTCCATGGCAGAAACAGCTTTTCCCACCGGAACTAATCCAGGAATCTGACTGATATAATCGATGATTATACCGGCAGCCAGTGGTTCATCTTCAACTACCAAGCAATTCATTTCCTGCGTACGAATTTAGTGGAATTTTAAGTTCAACCCGGAAAATATTTCCGTGCTCCGATACTTTTAAATCATAATCCGGGTATAGCAACGATAATTGCCGGTGCAGATTTTTCAATCCAATTCCTGAATCTACTTCGACTTTAAGGATGGACAGTGGATTTTCAGTTGTAAAAGTAAGCACCTCATTCTCCAATAACAGTTTAAAGCGAATGACTATGGGACTTTCAGGATCGGCATGTGTTCCATGTTTGAAAGCATTCTCAACCAGTGAAAGTAAAATTACAGGAGCAATCTTAGCCTGATCGTATATTCCAAAAGTGTCAAATTCAATAGTTATCCGGTTACCAAACCGCAACTGTTGAAGATCGGAATAATTTTTAAGCATTTCCAGCTCTTCTGACAACAGTACCCTACCCGACCTGGTGCCATGCAGTAAATAACGCATGATGGATGAAAGCATAATAACTGCATTTCCGGCTATAGCCGGATTACTTTTGATCAGTGCATAAATGGTATTGAGCGAATTGAACAGAAAATGAGGATTCACCTGAGCCTTCAGTTGCATTAATTCTGCCTGTAACCGTTCTCTTATTAATTCCTTTTCCTTCTTGTCCTGATTCCTTCGATGGATTAAAAGCTGTATGGCTGATGCAACTGCCACAACCAGCAACAAATCCATTACCGAATACAGTATGCGGGCTATGAATTGCAAGACTGGCATTTCTCCCTGATTTTCCCCATAAATAAAGGGCCAGATGACCTGGTGTATCAGCACCCGGTACAATACAACTGCACTTATAAATGCGATTATCATTTTGAAGATTAAAAGCACCCGGTTATTCCGGTTTTGGAACCAATCCGGTAAAATGCTTCCGGCAATAAAATATACCAAAGGAATTTTAACCAACAAAAGAATCAAATGTGCCACTAATACCTGTAAAAACAACACCATCCCGGGATCTTTTGAAAAAGAAGCGCTCAGGAATAACTCGTTGTAAAGCAAGATTACCGTATAGGAAATCCAGAAAAGAAGATGTCTGCTGATTTTCTTCATTCACATAAAAGCAAATTTCGCCATTTTACTTACAGCTGCAACCAAAAAGCGACCAACTGCTGTTTGCAACCTACCAACTGCATTGAAGAGCCCCGGAGTTCATTTAACACCTGAAAAGTGTTGTGTGTGTGTCACTAAAAGGTGTTCCTCTCATTCTCAGAAAACCTATTTTTCATTTAAATATTTTTGGAATCATAACCAAAACACAAATCAAATCAGACCATGAAAAATGTTTTAAAATACCCAATGTTGGCAGGAATGCTATTCGTTTCTTTAAGTGCAACTGGTCAGCAATTCACCGAAGTCACCGGCACGCCTCCCACTAACCAGCCATCTGATAGTCGCAGTGTAAATATTATTGACCTTAATGGTGATGGTTGGGATGACATTTTCATCACCAATGGCCAACAACCGGGAACGGTAAATATGCTATATACCAATAATGGAAACGGAACTTTTACAGCGGTAACAGGCGACCCTATTGTCAGCAATGCTGCACCTTTTGATGGCGCTACTTTCGGCGATGCAGACAATGATGGGGATACCGATGCTTTTGCAGTAACATGGTATGGACAGTTAAACTATTTCTACAGAAATAACGGAAACGGCACCTTTAATCACGAACCTCAGAATGTGACCGGCACAATTGGAACCTATTCGGAGACGGCTGCATGGGGAGATTATAACAATGATGGTTCCATTGATTTGTACATAACTAACAGCGATGGAAACAAAAAAAATATGCTGTACCAGAATGACGGTGCCGGAAATTTCACGGCCATAACTACCGGACAACTGGTTACAGATGTTAAAAATTCACGCGGAACCACCTGGATTGATTTTGATAATGATGGCGATCAGGACTTATTTGTTGCGAATGAAGGAAACCAGACCAATGATTTTTATGTGAATGATGGAACCGGTAATTTTTCAAAAATGAATGGCGTGCCTCCGGTCAATGACAATAAAAGTTCGATGAGTGCCAGCTGGGGTGACATTGATAATGATGGAGATTTTGATTTATTCATAGCCAATTCGCAATACTTTGCAGCACAAAACAATCAGTTATTCATCAACAATGGCAACGGCTCCTTCACTACTGTAACAACCGGTGACTTGGTAACCGATGGAGGATGTTCCTATGGATCGGGATTTGCCGATTATGATAATGATGGCGATGTGGACTTGTTTGTCACCAACGGCTATTGCAATGGAACCATTGAGAATTTCCTTTATGATAATGATGGCTCCGGAAACTTCAACCGAAACCTTTCGGCTTTAGCCGATTTCACCACACCTTGCTCGTTTGGTATGGCTTGGGGAGATCTCGATAATAACGGATTTCAGGATCTGGTGATAAGTACCTGTAAGAACAGCAGCAGTTCACCTGCTCCAAACAACAAGCTATTTTTGAATAATGGCAATACAAATCACTGGTTAAAGATACATGCAACCGGCACAACCACTAATCGGTCGGCGATTGGAACACGAATTTACATTACAGCATTAATAAGTGGACAAACAGTCACGCAAATGCGGGAAATCTCTTCTCAAACGGGTTATTGCGGCCAAAACAGTCTTGTAGCACACTTTGGCTTAGGCGATGCCACAACGATTCAAAACCTGCATATTGAATGGCCTTCGGGAAATAATTTATATTTAAATAATTTACCTGTTGATACCACTTTACAAATCACTGAAGTGGTAAATACAGCATTGCCTTCAGACTTATTTTCAAATGCCGGTGGATTGATTGTCTACGAAGAACGTGATTCAGGTAACTGGATGGTTAAACTAACGTCAGAACTGGCCGGTCAAACTTCGTTCATAACCGTTTATGATATCACCGGAAAAAAGATTTGGGAAACAGTGTATGATGGAAAATCTGATTCTGTAAAAATTCCAAAATCATTTTTAACTACCAGGGGAATATATGTGGTCCGGCTTATAGGTAAAAATCAGAGTTTAGAGACCAAATTCGCAGTGAAGTAAAACTATTTTCCGGAGGGTTTTCTTCTGAAGCCCGGTTTCCGGAATTTCCCTTTTCCGGGTGCTGCTGTGCCCGGTGCCGGAATAGTTGCAGTTGCAATTCCTTCCGGATTGGGAACCCTTTCAACTGTCTTGCCAATTAATTCTTCGATGCGTTTGAATTTATATGCTTCGGCACCTGTGACAAAAGTAATGGCAGTACCTGTTCGTTCTGCTCTTGCAGTTCTTCCAATCCGGTGGACATAATCTTCGGGATCGGGAGGCACGTCATAGTTAACTACCAGATCGATTCCTTCCACATCAATACCTCTCGATAACACATCGGTTCCAATAAGCACTTTCAGATTACGGTTTTTAAAGGCTCTTAGAATTTCTTCACGCTCCTGTTGTTCGAGATCGGAGCTGAATGCTTTGCATTCGAGACCTTTTCTACGGAGCAAAGAATCAAGTTTCTTAACGTTTTCCTTGGTAGAGGCAAAAATGATAATGCTTTTGTAGTCGCCTGCACCTAAAATAATATGTATTAAATCAGATTTTTGTGTATCATTAACCATGTACACCTGCTGAATAATTCCTTCAGCGGGCTTGGAAATAGCGATATTAATTTGATCGGGAGCTTCTAAAATTTTCGTTGCCAGCGTTCTGATTTTTGGAGGCATCGTAGCCGAAAACAAAAGCGTTTGCCTTTTCTTTGGCAGGAAGCTAATGATTCGCATGATATCGTCATGAAAACCCATATCGAGCATGCGATCGGCTTCATCGAGTATAAGATGTTGCAGATGCTCCATTTTCAATTCACCGGATGCCATGTGTGAAATCAATCTTCCGGGAGTAGCTATAACTATGTCAATACCTTCACGAATGGCGCGTTTCTGTTGTTCCCAGGTTACGCCATCACCACCACCATAAACGGGCATGGAGCTAACACCGGTAAAATATCCAAAAGCTTCAACCTGCTGATCAATTTGTTGAGCAAGTTCGCGTGTGGGTGCAAGCACCAAGGTGTTACACTTACGGATTTCACTTTGCATGATCTTCTGAATAACGGGCAATACGTAAGCCGCGGTTTTACCCGTCCCTGTTTGTGCGCAGGCAATAAGGTCTTTGCCAGCCATTATAATGGGAATCGCCTGTTCCTGAATAGGAGTTGGCTTATCATATCCCATGGAATGGATGCCATCAAGCAGGGATTGTTCAAATTTGAAATCGTCGAAAGTCAAGTAGTTGTATTTAAATAAAGAAGCACGAAGGTAGGGAATTAGCCTTACACAACTCAAGGCCGATGTCATAACGTCC
This sequence comes from Bacteroidota bacterium, assembly GCA_963169675.1. Classification (GTDB taxonomy): domain Bacteria; phylum Bacteroidota; class Bacteroidia; order AKYH767-A; family OLB10; genus JADKJB01. Next base: position 1,812 of record CAUJFJ010000003.1, on the reverse strand, counting down.
TCAATTTTAGAAACTATGGATTCATTCTGCTTCTTTTACGCTATAAATCAACAACTTGTAAATATTTTACTGATTCCCATCAAATTAGAATTATTATACCTACTTTTGCCCAAATTATATTTAACAAAATTATATCATGCAAACAGGAACAGTAAAATTCTTCAATGACACAAAAGGTTTCGGATTCATTAAACCAGACAATTCAGGTGAAGACATCTTCGTTCATTCATCTGGTCTGGTAGACCATATTCGTGAAAATGACAAGGTAACATTTGAAGTACAGAATGGAAGAAAAGGCTTAAACGCTGTAAACGTAAAAGTTGTACAGGACTAATTCTTTCTTCAAAAGAAAAAAACGCGCCCTTAACAGCGCGTTTTTTTTTGCCTTATTTTTTTTTAATAAACACTTCTACTTTCTGTATTTAATTTAAGTCTTTTCGCTCTCAGAAAGGTGTCAATCCATAGTTTTCCACAAACACTTTAGTGTCCCATTTTTTTTTACGGAGCCATGCTAAACTTTGCTCGAAAATAACTCAACGGTGGAACAACAAATTTAGGTGGACAATTAGACCATCAATTACTACCTGAGTCAGATTTTAAGCATCTCCCCCTCTCCCAATTGCAGTTTTCTTCCGAATAAGTTCATTTCCCCATTTTTCTATTTAACATAATAGTTCGCAAATGGGACAATTCTTGAATTCCGACCCAAATCCGGGAAAAAATGATCATTTTGTGTGGCAAATTGAAAGAATTGGAATCGACGGAGACAATTGATTGGTGGCCTCCCCTTGCAGGGATTGGAATGTTCCTATTTGGATTAATGTTGATGGAGCAGGCCATTCAGCATTTGGCTGGCAGATCATTTAAATTATTCTTAAAAAATCAGACAAGACATCCCGCCAAGGCGGTTTTTGCAGGAATTTTCGTAACCGCATTATTGCAGAGTAGTTCTATTGTCAATTTATTGTTGCTGGCATTTGTAGGTGCTGGTGTATTATCGCTGAATAATGCGATGGCAGTAATTTTAGGAGCTAATCTGGGTAGCACGGTATACACGTGGATAGTAGTTTTGATAGGATTCAAATTCGATATCCAGGCTATCTCCTACCCCATCATAGCCATAGCAACAATTGGGATCCTATTTTTTCCGAACAATAAAAAAGTCATGCACTGGACACGGCTGGCATTTGGAATTGCCATGTCTTTTATCGGATTATCAACCATCAAAAACGGATTTACCGAAATGGTCAATGCAATCGACATAACTGCACTAAATGCCTATGGAAATCTCGCTTTTGTTTTAGCCGGATTTTTAATTACGGCCATTGTTCAGTCGAGTGCCACCACTGTCATAATTGCTCTTGCGGCATTACATTCAGGTGCTCTGGGTTTTGAAGCTGCTGCCTGTTTAGTGATAGGTTCCGAACCTGGTACATCGATTAAGACTTTAATAGGATCAATAGGTGGAATTCCGGCAAAAAAACAAATGGCATTGGGAAATTTACTTATTAATCTGGTAGCCTCTGCAATAGCATTCATTGCCTTGCAGCCCTTAATAAAAATTGTAGCGTGGTTTGTAGATCCGGGAGAACCTTTGATAAGTCTGGTAGCCTTCCAAACAGCGATAAACGTATTTAGCATTGTGTTATTTTATCCGTTTTTAAAGCAATTTACGAAATGGCTTTCCTTGAGGTATACGAATGATCATCCTGAAATAACCCACTACATCAACAATTCACTTTTGCAGGAAACTGACAGTGCCATCAGGGCATTGAAATCAGAAAATTTCAGGCTTCTGGCGAACACCATAGA
>CAUJFJ010000002.1 GCA_963169675.1 Bacteroidota bacterium | reverse complement strand
GAAACAGTACCAATGGGGGCTAAATGGACTGGAGGAAAAATGGTTCTGCAGCCTGCCAGTGCGTCACTCAAACCGAAAGAAATTCCGATCGATATGTTTTTTAATAAAATAATCATGTTGAGAGATCGTTTAAGAGTTCTGGAACAACGAATTAATTCGAATGATAAACTTTCTGAAGAAGAGAAAGTGAATATGCAACAATATATCACTCGTATTTATGGAAGTTTAACCACTTTCAATGTGTTGTTCCGTGATGATAAGGATCATTTTGTCGGAGAAAAAGGAAGTAAAGAATAAACATAGAATAAAAATAAAATATCATGAAATTATTTCTTGCAATTGCTGTTCTGTTTACCGTTAGCTTTGTTTCCTGTAAGGATGAAGCATACGAAGAAGTTTGTGTGTGCGGTAAAGGTGGTAATCTCACTTTTATATTTAAGCCACAACATCATGGTGATCCAATTGCAAGCACCTCAACATACAGAGATACTATTTATATGAAATATGGTGCTCAGGAATTTCCTGGTGCCGATCCTTCTAACTATGATGCTTATTTTGTAGGTGTACCCGGTGAAGATGTAGTTAAAGTAGAAAATATGCGTTGCGGCATCTATTATTTCTATGGCGCAGGTTATGATGCCTCAATCAGCGAAGTGGTTCGCGGAGGAATACCTTTTATTACGGAATCAACATCCGGAACAATTGAAATTCCAGTTCCGGTTACTGAAGATTAACTAAGCTTATTTTAAATCTGTCAGACAGCCTAACACATTCTTTTCTACTCTTTCAAGTATATTATCTGTAGCAGCCCTTTGAAATTTCTCTCCTCTGACCTGTTCAAACAATTCTATGTAACGGTCAGAAACCATTTGAACAATCTCTTTGCTCATGAATGGAACTTCTTGTCCTTCCAAACCTTGAAAGTTGTTAGCAATTAACCATTGACGCAAAAATTCCTTAGAGAGTTGTTTTTGAGCTTCCCCTTTTTGTTGCCTTTCTTCGTACCCCGCAGCATAAAAATAGCGTGATGAATCAGGTGTATGAATTTCATCTATCACTCTGATCACACCATTTGATTTTCCAAATTCATATTTGGTATCAACAAGAAGCAAGCCTTGAGCTGCAGCCATCTCTGTCCCTTTCTTAAAAAGTGCTCTGGTATAATTTTCTAATTGGATATAATCATCTTCATCAACAATACCTTTCTCAATTATTTCCTCTCTTGAAATGTCTTCATCATGACCATGATCGCTTTTTGTTGTAGGTGTAATTATTGGAGCAGGTAATTTGTCGTTTTCTTTTAATCCTTCAGGCAAAACAACTCCGCAAAGTATTCGTTTGCCACTTTGGTACGTGCGCCAGGCATGTCCGGCTAAATAGCCCCGAATTACCATTTCGACACGAAAAGGACTACACATATGTCCTATAGTAACATTAGGATCAGGCACAGCAATAGTCCAGTTGGGAACAATATCTTTTGTAGCATCCAAAAAATAGGCTGCAAGCTGATTTAATACCTGACCTTTATATGGAATTGCTTCCGGCAACACGACATCAAAAGCTGAAATACGGTCGCTCACAACCATAACCATGTATTTATTGTCAATGGTATAAACATCGCGGACTTTTCCTTTGTAAAAAGTTGTTTGTCCGGGAAAACGAAATGAAGTGGCTTTTAGAGTATTCATAATTTACTGAAATTAATAACTGCTTACTAAATAATTTTTATTGATCATAAATATCATTTTTCTTAGATAGCTTTAGGTCTTGTAAAACGGAAGACTTTACATTTATCTGGAAAAAATAATTTTGTTGCTGGCCGAATGGGACCCAGTTCATACGCATTTCCCAGCAATGGAGATCGCGGTATATGCCTAAGCTGGTATAAGAAAGATCTTTTGCTTTAAAATCATACCCTGAGTTAAAAGTAACTTTCCAGTTTGGAGTAACCGCTAAATCACCGCTAAAGTTGAGTGTCTGATTTATTTGAGCCTCTAGTATGCCTGCTCTTGAATAGGATAAGTTATAGGAGACTGCGAGGTTAAAAGGAACATTATAATCCACATAATTACCCGGATTTCTATTAATGGCATCCAATTCTGCCTCTGTTCCTTTATCACTTTTTTTCATGGTAGTATTGTTCAGATTGAAGCCAATACTCATGGCAGCATTTGTTAACCGACCTAGCCGATTATTTTCATTCAATTCAAACTTATTTATCTTTCTTCCAATTGAATCAGAGATGTAAGGATCGAAACTTCCCGATAAATTGATGTTCACTCTGTCGAATAAAATGGTACGACCATTCACATTTATATTCGACCAGTTCAGTGAATCGGCAGCAGTATTGTAACTCATCCCCACAGCAAGACTTTCGAATATTTTTATTTTTTTCAGATTTACAGCAGTGTCGGTAACTGTTCGGGTTTTCATCTCCAGGTTATTGTCCAGTGCAAAACCAATCACCCCATATTTTCCGGAAGGCGGTCCACCGAAAATTCCATTCTCAAAAATGGAGTAGGTGCCTTGCGTACCTGCAGAATCAATTTGATAAACTTTGTATGCATTGAAGGTAGGATCACTGAAATCGGGACGATAGCTATATGAAATCGTGGGGGACATCACATGTCGGATGGCTGCAATTTTCCCTTTCTTCATCGTTACCATGCCATAAATTCTGGTATTTAGAGTAGCTGATGTGATAAAATCACGTGCAGAACGGAAGCCCTGAACAGTATCGGTAATAACAGTGTTTTCAGCAGTATTAAATTCTTTACGGATGGTTTGCAGATACCACCTTTCATTGTAGGAAACTGAAGGGGAGAGTGTAAAGTATTTGAACACCTGCATCGATGTACTCAATGGTATGCTGTGTGAAATTCCATATCGGAATTGGTCTTTGCTTTCTTTTCTGAATAACAATGAATCTTTTGTCTGGATGGTATTTTGTAAATTGGACTGGTAACTGATGCCAATTTTTTCATACCACTTTTGTGATCCTACAGCAACAACCCGTTTGAAAGGGAAAAGCCGGTTAATACTAAAGTTGGCATTAGGTAAACTCATCGAAACATCTTTCGTGAGTGTGTTTTGAGAATGTGAAAGACTAGCCGATAAAGCATAAGGTTTTCCGGGCCAGTTTTTCGACCATGATACTGACGACTGGAAAGTATTAGTCAGGTAATTGTTTGCTGATGCAATATTATTTTGATAATATCCTGAACTACCTGCATTAACATTGGCGCTGAATACACTGTTCGGTCGCGCTTTTGGATCCTGGCGATGCGTCCATCGAATGAAGAAATCTTTATAGAGATTATAATCAGGTAATTCTTTTTCTGATGTTTTGATTTCTGAATAACTCAGAGCAATATTTCCATTAAAATGGTAGCGGCTTGCATAGTTCGAAATAAACCGGGTTCCCCAGCTACCCAGTGTGTAAATATCACCGGTAAGTGCAAAGTCAACTACATCTCCGATCCCAAAATAATATCCACCTTCTTTAAAATAAAAGCCCAATCGTGCCGATTCACCATACGATGGAAATAATATTCCGGATGCTCTGCCTTTGCGAGTTGGAAAATATCCGAAAGGGATTGCCAGTGGAGTAGGTACATCTGCAATTACCAGATAAGCCGGACCGGTAACAACCTTGTTGTTTTGAATTACTTTTAATTTGTTGGAGGAAATGGAGTAATGGGGATGCGGAAGGTTACACGTAGTATAAGCTCCATTTCTGATAAAATAATTCCGCTCATCAATCCGCTTTACCGTTTGCCCTAGAATAAAACCATCACCTTGCTGCGTATTAACCTGTGTAATTTTACCTTTTTTAGTATCGAAGTTATAAGTGACAGTCTGAGCAATGAATTTTTCATCCTTTTGCTTAAATTCCGGAAGCCCGGTTGGATTTCCTAAACTGTCGGTGCCTGCTTTTGCATATAGCACTTTGGTACTCCAGTCTACTTCAATGTAAGCGGCATCCATCGTAATGTCTTCGTAATCGACATGGGCGTTTCCATACAGGTACACCTTTTCGGAGGCAATATCAAAGCGGATCGAATCCTTGGCTGTATAATGAACTTTCGATTTGAGATCGTTGTTTACCTGCAATGACAGGGAATCCGTTGTCACGGAATCGACTGCAGCAACTTGAGAAACCGTCACTACACCTGTAGAATCGGGCGATTGCTGTCCTTTCGAACCTTCCGGCATCAAAATGCACACTAAAAGTGCCACTAAAGTGGTTAATATTTTTGTTGATATCGATTTCTTGCTAAACAGCATCAGACGCCAAAGAGGAGTAATTTTGAGGACTCAAAGCTAAAGAAAATTAAAATTGTCTAAAGTGAACCGCATCGTCTTATTTACAATATTACTCACATCGTTTGTTTTTATCTCTTTTTCAACGGAAAACAAACTGCCAAAGTATCGGATAAAGACGATTGTAATTGATCCCGGACACGGAGGTCATGATTCAGGGTGTTTAGGATCATCGTCTTATGAAAAACATGTGGCTCTGGCGGTTTCCTTGAAACTGGGAGCTTTGATTGAAGAATATTTTCCCGACGTAAAAGTAATCTATACCCGCGAAACCGATGTTTTTGTTGAATTACACGAAAGAGCAGCAATTGCAAACCGGGCAAAAGCCGATTTATTTGTTTGTATCCATTGTAATTCAGGACCTTCCGCAGCTTTTGGGGCAGAGACTTATGTGATGGGTTTACACAAAACAGCTGATAATTTATCGGTAGCAAAACGGGAAAACTCTTCCATTTTGTTAGAGAAAAATTACAAAACCAATTATGATGGTTTCGACCCTAACTCACCGGAGGCCAATATTATATTCTCTCTTTATCAAAATACATTCATGAATCAAAGTCTGCTTTTTGCATCCCATTTGCAGAAGCAATTTGAGCATAATTCAGGGCGCTTCAACCGCGGAGTTAAACAAGCAGGCTTCCTGGTTTTATTCCGGACAGCCATGCCAAGTGTTTTGATTGAGCTTGGCTTTCTGACCAATAAATCAGATGAGAAATTTCTCGCCAGTGAAAAAGGACAACAAAGTATGGCTCAGTCCATTCTGAAGGCTTTTCAATCGTACAAAACTGAAACGGAACGTAAAGCAGGAGGTAATCATAATGATGGTGATCCTTCTGAATCAAATGACAAAAATCAAGCAGCCAAGCCTGAAGAAACCGCTCCGAAAAAGGAAAATGAGCCCGTTTTAGAAGTGAAAAATACTGATAATCAATCAACTGAGCCAAAGCCCACTTCTGATTCATTGCCTGCGACTGCACCTTTATCGCGAGTATTTTTTACCGTTCAGGTAGGTGCTGTGGCAAATGCTTCCAAAGCTGATGCGATTAAATTTGAAAAAATTGAAGGGATCAGACCGGTAATCGGGGATGATGGTATGACCCGCTTTTATTCAGGTGTTTTTGATTCTGCCGATTCTGCCAGAAAATCTCAGGAACAGTTGAAAACAAAGGGTTTCAAAGATTCTTTTATCGTTGCTTTTTCAGGAGCTAAAAGGATTTCTGTTTCAGAGGCCAATGATTTGCTGAAAAGGAAGTAATTTCGCACAAGCTTGGGTACTTTGCCCCGGTTTTGTAATATTGTTCTGTAAATCATTTAATCAAATTTGTGAAGCTATCTAAAGAAGTTAAGGTTGGAATTCTTGTTACCGGTGCACTGGCCGGATTATTCTGGGGAATGAACTACCTTAAAGGTATCGACTTATTTTCCAATGATAATACTTATTATGCTGTCTATCAGAATGTTGATGGGTTAGTGCCCTCCAGCGATGTTATTTTAAACGGAGTAAAAATTGGTCAGGTAACTCATATTACCTTTCTGAACGATAAAACCGGAAGAATCTTAGCTACATTTCTGGTGAGCGGAAAAGTGTTTATAGGTAAAGATTCTGAGGCAAGGATTGTAAGTTCCGATTTATTGGGTGGTCGAAAAGTTGATATTCAACTGGATGCCGATTCACAACCTGCTGTTGATGGTGATACATTGGTAGCTTCTGTACAGACCACACTTTCCGATCAGGTGAAGCCTATAAAAGACAAAGCAGAAAGTTTAATCCAGACTTTAGACTCACTGGCAAGTTCTATGAATCAGGTTTTTAATGCTCAAACAAAACAAAACCTGAATGCCAGCTTCGATAATCTCAATAAGTCATTAAAGAGCATTGAAAGTGCATCTAACAGTATTGACTTCATGATATCCAATGAAAATGGAAAACTCAGGAAGATGATAGACAACCTGGAGTCAATTACTACCAATGTGAAGAATAACAATCAGAATCTGAGTAATGTGATGAAGAATTTTTCTCAGATCAGTGATTCATTGGTAAAGGCTAATCTGGCTTCCACCATTCAGAATGCCGACAGAGTTCTAAATGAAACAGCCTCCATCATGGCGAAAATCAATAAAGGTGAAGGCACCATGGGCATGTTGATCAACGACGATAGTTTGTACGTCTCTCTCGAAAGAACTGCAAGTGATCTTGATAAACTGTTAATTGATATGAAGCAGAATCCAAAGCGCTATGTGCATTTCTCGATCTTTGGCGGGAAGGGAAAACCTGCTAAAACAGAACAATAAGAACGTATTAATGGTTATATACGGAACAACACTATGATCAGCAGCATACTATTTATTATACTTCTTGGTGCCGGAATATTTTTCTTTGCTTCCAGCATTAAGAAAATTTCAAGGAATATCAGGCTTGGTCGTGATATTGACCGAAGCGATAATCCGGCTCTTCGCTGGCAGACAATGACCATGGTTGCTTTAGGGCAATCGAAAATGGTTACCAGACCTGTAGCAGGTTTTTTTCACATCATCATTTACCTGGGATTTGTGATCATCAATATTGAGGTATTGGAAATTATCATTGATGGAATTTTTGGTACACATCGTATTTTTGCTTCTGCCCTTGGACCATTCTATGATTTTCTGATAGGAAGTTTTGAAATTCTTGCAGCAGGAGTCTTAATTGCTTGTGTGGTGTTTTTAGCAAGAAGAAATATTTTAAAGCTAAAGAGATTTATAAGTCGCGATTTAAATGGCTGGCCACGTAGTGATGCAACTATTATTCTGGTTACAGAAATAATTTTAATGTCGTTGTTTTTGGCCATGAATGCAGCCGATGCAGTTTTGCAAAGCAGGGGAGTGCCGCATTATGAAGTGGCAGGTTCGTTTCCCGTGAGTTCTATATTCTTTCCGTTATTTGATTCATGGTCGACGGCCACACTCATTGTGGTAGAGCGTTCCTGCTGGTGGTTACACATAGCAGGAATATTATTGTTTCTGAATTACGTTCCTTTTTCTAAACACTTTCACATATTACTTTCATTTCCGAATGTTTGGTACAGTAATCTGGAGAAGAAAGGTAAGTTTACCAATTTGGAAAGTGTAACTAATGAAGTGAAGTTAATGCTGGATCCTTCAGCTGTTCCTCCTCCCGTAGATCCGAATGCAGCGCCACAAAGATTTGGTGCCAAAGATGTGCGTGATTTAACCTGGAAGAATCTGATGGATTCCTATTCATGCACAGAATGCGGAAGATGCACCAGCGTTTGTCCGGCAAACATCACCGGGAAAGCATTATCGCCCCGAAAAATAATGATGGACACCCGTGACCGATTAGAGGAGGTTGGGAAAAATATTGACATGCATGGTCCAGATCATGATGATGGAAAATCATTGTTGAATGATTACATCACTCCGGAAGAATTATGGGCATGCACAACTTGTAATGCATGTGTGCAGGCTTGTCCGGTTAACATCGATCCTTTATCAATCATTGTTGATATGCGCCGTTATCTGGTGATGGAGCAATCGGCAGCTCCGGCAGAATTAAATGGAATGTTTACAAAAATCGAGAACAATGGTGCTCCCTGGCAATTCTCTCCTGCCGACAGAATGAATTGGGTGAATCAGGATTAAACAATAAATTAAATGAGTACAACTAATTTTCATGTGCCCACGATGGCGGAAATGGCATCCAGAGGTGAAACTCCTGAGGTGTTGTTTTGGGTTGGCTGTGCCGGAAGTTTTGATTCCAGAGCTCAGAAGATAACCAAAGCCATTGCTAAAATATTACATCATGCAAACGTAAGTTTTGCAGTGCTTGGTACGGAAGAAAGTTGTACTGGTGATCCTGCCAAACGTGCCGGAAACGAATTTTTATTTCAGATGCAGGCAATGACCAATATTCAGGTTTTAGATGGATATCAGGTGAAAAAAATTGTGACCGGTTGCCCGCATTGCTTTAATATCATTAAGAATGAGTATCCCGGTTTGGGAGGAAATTATGAAGTACTTCACCACACCGAATTGTTGCAACAGTTAATTGCAGAAGGTAAACTTAAAGTTGAAGGAGGAGTTTTTAAAGGTAAGAAGATTACTTTTCACGATCCTTGTTATTTAGGTCGTGCCAATGATGTTTATGAAGCACCTCGGCAGGTGATCAGCAAACTTGATGCAGCACTTTCTGAAATGAAAAGAAGTCGGGCCAATGGCTTATGCTGTGGTGCCGGTGGTGCACAGATGTTCAAGGAACCTGAAAAAGGAAATAAGGATATTAATATTGAAAGAACAGAAGAAGCGCTTGGACTAAATCCGGAAATAATTGCTGTTGGTTGTCCTTTTTGCATGACTATGATGACCGATGGCGTGAAAAATTTCGAAAAAGAAGATCAGGTGAAAGTCATGGATGTTGCTGAACTGATTGCTAAAGCAAACGATTTATAAAAATGTACGCACCATTTGAAACAATGCCTGCAAATTCTAAAGTCTGGATCTACCAGTCGAACCGGCCATTTGCTGAGCAGGAATTATCCGCACTCGAAAATAAGTTGCAAAATTTTGTGGCAGGCTGGACAGCACATCAGGCCGACCTGAAAGCATCTTTTTCGATTATTGATAATTATTTTATTGCTATTGCTGTGGATGAATCGGTGAACGATGCCAGCGGATGCAGTGTAGATAAAAAAGTTCATTTCATAAAGCAGCTTGGAAATGATTTGAATATTGATTTTTTTGACAGAATGAAAGTTGTAGTAATCACTGATTCAGGATTACTTCCGGTTCATGTACATAAACTTAATGCTGAAATTGAAAAAGGTAAAATTCATGCCAATTCGCTTTTTTATAATACGCTCGTGTCGAATTTAAATGAATTTAAAGCAGGATGGAAAGTTGAATTACAGAATTCATGGCCTGTTCAGTTTATAAACTCTGAATTGAAAACTTCCTAATTCCCTTTCCGGTGATCATTTACATACTATTCATTCTGGGTTTTGTGATTCTCATCAAGGGTGCAGATATGCTCGTTGATGGTTCGTCCTCACTTGCCAGAAGGTTTGGTATTTCTGATATCGTAATCGGGTTAACCATTGTTTCCATGGGGACATCGGCACCGGAACTTGTAGTTAATGTAATTGCATCATTAAATGGTAATTCAGAAATCGCCGTTGGGAATATTCTTGGAAGCAACATTGTAAATATCTTTTTTATCCTGGGCATTTCAGCTGTGATATTTCCTTTAACAGTCAAAAGAAATACCACGTATAAAGAGATTCCGTTTGCATTGCTGGCATCATTAGTAATATTATTCCTTTGTAATGATATGCTTTTCGATTATGAAGATAAAGCAGTTTTATCGACCGGAGATGGATTGGTGTTACTGGGTTTCTTCTCTATTTTTATCTATTATATTTTTGCTATTGCTAAAGCTGAAACGGCAACCGATTCAGATGTTGTTCCAATACCGCTTAAAAAAGCTGTTTTATTTATTGCATTAGGATTAACCGGACTAATTTTTGGTGGTAAATGGATTGTAGATGGAGCTGTAGTAATGGCATCCGGAATGGGTGTCAGTGAAAGTCTGATTGGTTTGACCATAGTAGCTATTGGCACCTCACTACCTGAACTTGCAACTTCAGCGGTGGCTGCATATAAGAAGAATACCGATATAGCAATTGGTAATGTAGTTGGATCCAATATTTTTAACTCGTTCTGGATTTTAGGATGCAGTGCGCTAATAAATCCAATCCCGGTTCTTCAACGAAATAACATCGACTTTGCTATGAATATTCTGGCTAGTGTGTTGTTATTCGCCTTTCTTTTTATTGGCAAGCGACACATGCTGGAAAGATGGCAAGGTGTGGCTTTTATTTTAGTTTATATTGCATACGTTGTTTATTTAGTTCAATTAGGATAATACATATTTAAAATATAAGACCATGCATTTAGCACAGGATTTCGAATCCTTATTTACAATTGCCTCTTTGGTAAGTCTGCTCACCCTTTCAGTGTTGGAAGTGGTTTTGGGAATCGATAATATTATTTTTATTTCCATTGTTGCAGGAAAATTACCCAAGGAACACCAGAAAAGAGCTCGTACCATTGGACTCATGCTGGCATTAGTAATGCGTGTTGCATTGTTGTTCAGTATAACCTGGGTTATAAGTATGAAAGGAGCCATATTTCATGTGCTCAGTGCTGCACCCTGGTTTGTTTTCAATCTCACCGATGACTTGGCAGCGAGTGCTTTATGGAGTTGTTCCGGCCGCGATTTAATATTGCTTGCAGGAGGTATATTCCTGTTGTACAAAACTACAGTTGAAATAAGACATAAAATTGAAGGAGAAGATGATCTTCAGGATCCGAGTTTGAAGAAAGTAACCCTGAATGCTGCAATCATGCAGATTGTACTTATTGATATTGTGTTCTCATTTGATTCTATCTTAACAGCTATCGGATTGGTAGATAACTTACTGGTAATGATTTTAGCGGTGATTGTTGCCATGGTAATCATGCTTATTTTCTCTGAAAGGGTTTCTAATTTTGTGAATGATAATCCTACCATTAAAATGCTGGCGCTTGCGTTCCTGCTGATGATTGGAATGATATTGATTATAGATGCATTCCACGTGCATGTTCCTAAAGGTTATGTGTACTTCTCGATGGCATTCTCGTTGCTTGTGGAATCGCTCAATATGCGGATGCACAAAAAAAGGCAATTGAAAATTAAATCAGAAATTCATAAGGATCCCAAAAAGATACTTTAAGAAAAAAGAGTCGCCTCATTAAGGCGACTCTTTTTTTTTATTGCTGATAGTTCATTAATATTTATTACCTTCACGAGAATAAGGGATTTCGAGGAGAAAAATGAAAAGATGAGCTTCCCCAATTATATTACATTCTCGAGGATTATTGCCGCACCTATATTGTGGTATTTGATTTATTCAGGTAATAAACAAGCATTTGCATGGTTGCTAACCTATGCCTTTTTTACCGACTTAATTGATGGTGTAATTGCACGAAAAATGAGGAGGGTCTCGGCACTTGGAAGTAAACTCGATTCGTGGGGTGATTCTATCACTATCCTTTCAGGTCTAGCAGGACTCCTGGTTTTTGAATGGGAATTACTGAAGCAATATGGAGTAATTGTTTCAGTTGTGTTTGCTTTGCATCTTTTACAGTTGCTCCTCAGTTTATGGCGTTATAAAAAGCCAAGCAGCTTTCATACATGGACTGCCAAAACTGCTGCACTGGGAATTGGTATGTTTATGCTTATTACCTTACATTTTGGCTTTTATGAATGGCTCTTTTATATTTCCATTGGTTTGCTTATCGCAGATGCTCTCGAAGAAACAATCCTTATTTTTATGCTTCCCAATTGGGAACATGATGTTAAAGGAATTTATTGGGTAATGAGGAGGGAATGAGGAATGTAGGATGATAATTATACACTAAAATTCAATCGTATTCTCATTCAATTCTGCATTCTACGTTTTACATTGAACATTTTACATTTAGAATTTTATATTGAATATTTTACATTTCAACGAATTTTCAACTGACGAAAAGCAAAGCCGGAGGGATCTCTGATCCTGACAACCCAAAGAATTAAGGATTAAAAATTAAGGATTAAGGATTACCGGTCATTAACAAACAAATTCTCATTCAATTCTGCATTCTGCGTTTTACATCGAACATTTTACATTAGAATTTTGCATTGAACACTTTACATTTCAACGAATTTTCAACTGACCAAAAACAATTTAAGCTGTCACTAAAACCCCAAGTAAAGCATAGTTATTCCTTATACACGACCACCTTCGAGCTTTCTCTCTCACCACCACTAGTTATCACACGATATGCCGGAGGGATCTCTGATCCTGACTATAGAAATGCGCGGATCTCAGATCCGCCTCACCAAAGCAATTACTCCTTATAAACCACCACCTTCGAGCTTCCTCTCTCAACACCACTCGTTATCACACAATTATAGACTCCACTCGAAATACTTTTCGGCAAAATAACCTCCTGCATGGTACTCCAATGAGGCAGGTTCATTTCATATATTTGTCGACCGCTAATATCAAATACTTCTAGTTGACCGGGATGGTTTTGGGGGAGGAGGTAAGTGATTTTAAAACTACCACTGGTAGGATTTGGTGCCACACTAAACCTGAAATCATGACTAATATGCTCCTCAATACCGGTGGTAAGACAAGGACACCCCAAAGTGGTATCACACCCTAAATAATAATTAGGATGGTTCGGTACGGAACGGAGGTGAAGGTAATCGACCAGATCAATAGAATGTTGCTGTACATCACATGCAAGCCCTGCGCTATCAGGGTAATTTATAACTGTTAAATGCTGGACACTGCTTCCACTTGTTACATAAATTTTACCGTTGGCCGCCAGGTACATGTTCATAAATGAGGTTGCGCAACAAGGGTCTCCTGGAGGAGATATGTATCCATCATATTGAGCAACGGTGTTTACAGACAAATTATTCATATCTATTTGGAAAATGTAGTTGCTATTACAAGCGTAAGCGTAATTTCCGGAAGAAGAAAATGCTAATCCCCATAAATAACTTGATGGGGATGTTTCAATGGAATTCATATTATTAACTAAACCAGTACATCTATCAAAATCAAAAATCAACACTGTTCCATTTGCAACCGATCCACCAGAACCCTGATCTCTAGGCAAACAATAAAGTAAGTGGCCGCCCTCAGGTGAAAATACAAGAGATGATACATTTCCTACTCTATTTGAAGCAAAACTAATGGGTTGGACGAATACAGTATCAATACCATTTGGAGTCAACAATAAAGTATATAATTCAGGTTCTCTATCCCGCATTGCAACAACCCACCAGTCTCTACCATTTGCATGTCGACACGCTCCGATTCCCCAACTTAAACTGTCTGAAAAAATTGTATCATTTTTTAACGAAACTCCACCCAATCCACCATCTAAACTTAAATCAACCTTTGTATAATATATACCTGAAAGTGCAGGGAAGAGGGTAGACCATAAAGTTGAATGTATTAATAAATAGTTAATAGAATCATTTGGAAAGGAAAGGAAAATATTACTAAAACTAATTGGTAAACCAAACATCCAATTTGAGGTGAAAGGACTTGGATTTAGCCCACCCCCATTCAACATGGTGTCACCAGTAGCATTAGCAATCCAGATTCCGTTACTTGCCATTAATAAATTTCCATTGGCATCGCTGATATTGGCTTGCGTGCCAAGAAATGGCATTTTTCTGAATTCAGTCTGGAGTGTTATTGAATTGTTGTCAATGAACATTCTGCCTTTTGGATCTTGCAAGAAATAATAATTTCCTAATAACCATTGGTGATTGTAACCCTGGCCGGTTGCATTAATAGCGAAAACAAAAAATACTAAAACTAATTTTATTATTCTCATTTGATAATTACAATTTTGGCAGGAGTATAATTTGGAATCATTTACACAAAATTCATTGCTTAATGAATTTCTTCGAAAAACATTTCTGGCCTGATACTTTAACAATGTATACCCCTGTAGGAAATTTAGAAATATCTAAATTTAGTAATTTGTTTATTCCTTTAATTGTATTTAAATCAATTTTTTTTACATATTCTCCAAGTACGTTAATAATTTCAACAGATATCATTTCAGTTTCTGTATTTGTTAGTTCCAAGGACAATTGATCTGTTGCAGGAATTGGAAAAATATTTAAATCATTTTCAGTAAATTCTTCAGTTCCAACTGGAGCAACAATCAATGTGCTGACATGATTTGTCTTGATACCTTCATTAAAATCGAAATAAATTGTGGCAAAGTTTAAAATTACATCTCCAACAAATAGATTTTGAACAGGTTTGATTTTAAATTTTATATATCCATTACTGAAAGAATTGTTGGTTGATGAGTCAGGTAATAAAATGTCCTTGAATAAAAATTCAAAGTTATTTTCATATCCAAGATACCGAAATTCAACCGGGTGTGACGAACTAATTATTTCAAAAGAAAGGGGTTGTACACTTGTTTGTTCAAAGTGATCGAGAATTCTAACATTAAAGGCAGTATCATTTCCTGTGTTTTGAAATCTTATTAAATATTCAAGATATGGTTCGGTAGATAATTCGTAATCAAACAAAGTTGATCTATTTACCAGAATATCATTAGGGTCAAATGAACCAATTATGGATGCTATTGAAGTATTGATGTTGCAAATTGGGTTAGCATCCCCTGAGACTGGTAAAATGGTTACATTTGATGTAACTATTGATCCAATTGTGAGGCCTGAATCAACTTTAGCTTCGATATTTATTTTGCCAAATTGATATGGTTGTAGGGTTGAAATATCGAAAATTATGGAATCTGAAGAAATGGAGAGTGGTAAAATATCAGCTGATATAAAACTGATATTGCTGTCTGGATAAAATATTATGGTTCCATTTTGAACCGTGGTGCCATAATTGCCAAAATTAATTTCATAATACGCATGAAGACCGGATCTCATATCACTTTTTGGAATTAATTCAACACAAAGATCATTATAAACGCCGTTTGGTTGAAAACTGAAATTATTCAATGAATCTATTTCTTTGCTTGTGTAAAAGATTCCAGAATGTGTGAGTGGAACCGGAATGAATTAATTGGATGTCGGAATAGAATTTATTTGAAAAGGTCCGGATGGTGGAATATCTAAATCGAAATCACCTAAATTATTCGTGAAACTGAATTTTTGAGAAACAGAATCTATTATTTTAAGATTTGGAATAGAATTTTCACCGATGTCTTGATTATTGTCAGAATTTAGGTCGATAAAAGCTTTACCTGTGACATGATTGTAATCTTCTTTTCCAACAATTTCAATTACCCAAAAATCCATACCGCCCAGGCAGTTTTCACTTTTATCAGATGAAGTATTTGAATCTGTATAACCACCAATTACATAACTATGCATACCAATGTTAGCAATACTTGACGGAATATCATTGTTTGATCCTCCAATTGTGTTTTGCCACACAATATTAAAAAGTGAGTCTAGTTTAATTATCCAGAAATCGAAGTTGCCCAATAAATCTTCGGTTTTATTGCAACCTATATCAGAATTAGTTCTTCCGATAATTAAATATCCATCATCATTTGTTTTATTAATTGCTATGGCCCAATCTTCGTCGTTAGCTCCAAATATGAGGTTGTTTTGTGTCTGGGTAATATAATCATAATTTTTAATTTGAAAATCGTTATTAGAACAACCGTTAAACCATGATTCGCCACATATCAATATTTTATTAGAGGAACCAATACATGCATTGTAAGCTAATTGATCATATGGTTCATTCAGTGTTTTTTCGTAGATAATATTCCCTGAAGAATCCACTTGAACAAACCAATAATCATAATATCCATCCAGGGTGCCGACAGAAATGTCTGAAGATATAGTTGATATAGTTGTTCCCGCAAGCAGATAACCTGAACTAAAGTCATGTTGTACAGAAATTAGCCTATCATTCTCATTTCCCCCCATTGTATTTTGCCATTCATAATTTCCGACAGAATCTATTTTTACTATCCAAAAATCATCTCCACCCTTTGAGTCCTCATTTTTCATCCCTGTACTATCTGATTTAGAATCTCCCCCAATTAAAAATCCTCCGTCATTACATTGGACAATTGAGGTTAGATTCTCATTGTTTGAACCCCCATAAGTTTGTTGCCATATGATATTGCCAGAAGTATCAATTTTTACAATCCAATAATCAATGCCTCCCAAATTAGGGGCAGTTTTGTCACCTGAAATTACAGAACCCGTATTCCCTGCTAAAAGGTAACCATCATTTGTTGCAATTATGGACTTTAGTTTATCATCGCCGTTTCCGCCAATTGTATTTTGCCAAATAATTGCACCATTGTTATCCAGCCTAATTATCCAAAAATCCGATAGGCCTTGTGAGTTCTCGCTTTTGTCACCTGAAATATTTGAATTTGAATAGCCTCCAATTAAATAACCCCCACTGGGTACTTTTACTATAGAAGTTAAATAATCATCTGAACTGCCACCTATAGTATTTTCCCAAACGATATCTTGTGATCTGACCGAGGTATTTAAAATAAGTATTAAAAATATAATCAGAAGGTTAAATTTCATTTTTAAAATTCAATATGGATTTTTTTGAATAGATGTGCAAATATTATCAAAGTTAATAAAATCAATGATTATTTGATCATTTTAACTAAAATAAATGGACTTATTCGGGGTTAACGACTCATCTTAAAAATTTTTCCATTTTGTCCCCCTTGCGAAAGCGGGGTGACTGGATGATCCAGAGTGGGGTGGTACTCAACCAAAATTATTCTTCTGAACTTCACTTCGTGCAGTTTTTAGTTAGTTCTATTCCATCCGAAAGCGGGGTGACTGGATGATCCAGGAGGGGGAGGTACTCAACCAAAAAAAAACAACACAACCACACTTTGTGTGGTTTTTTATGGAATGCTTCATCCGAAAGCGGGGTGACTGGATGATCCAGAAGGGGGGAGGTACTCAACCAAAAAATTATTCAAAACATCACCTTGTGATGTTTTTTGTTAGAATAGCTTCATCCGAAAGCGAGCTTTCTACTGAAGCTTTTCTAACAAAAAAAAGTCCTGCGAAAGCAGGACTTTTTGAATAATTTTTTGTTTGGTCGGGGTGACTGGATTCGAACCAGCGACCACCAGCACCCCATGCTGATACGCTACCGGACTGCGCTACACCCCGAAATATAAATTTCGAGGTGCAAAATTACGGAAATATTCCTTTCCCGGAAAATTATGCAGAATATAGTCTAAGTATTTGTAATTCAGTTGAATAAATGAATTTTTCGAGTAAACAAGTCCGGGTTTCGATTGTTTATTTATAGTTTATTAATACACGCATTGACTGGCATTCAGTAGTTTTGTGCTCTTAATAAAATTGAACCCTGAATTATGTTTTCACCATCTCACCGGTTAAAAACCTTTTGGTTGCTAACCCTCTTTTTAATAACCACCGTTTCTATTTCTTTTGCTCAGCCTAAAGGTAAACATACCGTTAGCGGTTATGTCAAAGATCAGAATACCGGCGAATACCTGATTGGCGCGAATGTTTATATCAAGGAATTGCTCAAGGGTACTTCAACAAATCAGTATGGTTTTTATTCAATCACTGTTGAAGATGGAAATTATCAGCTGGTAATTTCGTTTTTAGGTTACAAAGAACAAGTTATTCCAATAGAATTAAACAAAGACATACGCCAGAATATTTCACTTGCTGATGCTGCCTATATCACGAAAGAAGTAGTTATTACCGGCGAGAAAGAAGATAAAAATATTCAGAGCACGCAAATGGGTCGCGTGGAGATGGATGTTGAGAAAATAAAATCGTTGCCCGCATTTATGGGTGAGGTCGATATTTTAAAAACCATTCAGTTAATGCCCGGAGTGCAATCGGCCGGTGAAGGTAATGCCGGTTACTATGTTCGTGGTGGTGGCCCCGATCAAAATCTGGTGCTCCTCGATGAGGCAGTTGTTTATAATGCTTCTCACTTATTCGGTTTCTTTTCCGTATTCAATGCCGATGCCGTTAAAAATGTTTCCCTCATTAAAGGTGGTATGCCTGCACAGTATGGCGGAAGGTTAGCTTCCGTTCTCGATATTTCAATGAAAGAAGGAAATTCGAAAGAGTATCACATGCAGGGTGGAATCGGTTTCATTGCTTCCCGTTTTACTATCGAAGGTCCTATTAAAAAGGATACTGCTTCGTTTATCATATCTGCTCGTCGAACTTTCATTGATCTTTTTCTCAGAGAACCATTTGTTAAAAAGGGATCTTCCGCAGAAGGCAACAGCTACTTTTTTTATGATTTAAACACAAAAATCAATTATCGGTTATCAGATAAAGACCGTTTATTTATCAGTGGTTATTTTGGAAGGGATGTTTTCAGCTTTAGAGGTAGAGATTCCGGTTTTGGAGTTAAGGTGCCCTGGGGAAATGCAACCGGATCTGCACGATGGAATCACTTGTTTAATGACAGGTTATTCATGAACACGGCGTTAATATTTTCAGATTATAAGTTTTCATTTGAAGCAGAGCAGGAACAGTTCGAATTCAAATTATTTTCAGGTATACAAGACTGGAATGCTAAAGTCGACTTCAATTATTTTCCATCTATCCTGCATAACGTGCGGTTTGGTGTGAACTATACTTATCACATCTTCACACCATCGAATGTCTCGGCACGCTCCGGAGAAACAGAATTCGATTTAGGTGAAATTGTAAAGCTTTATTCTCATGAAGGAGCTGTTTATGTAAATGATGAATGGGATATTTCTGAAAAGCTGGCAGTCAATGTCGGGGTTCGCTATACACATTTCAATCAGGTAGGTCCTTTTACAAGATATATCCTGAATGAAAAGCGGGAAGTTTCTGATACAATTGAATATAAAAGTGGTGAGAGCATCCAGATGTATAATAACATTGAACCAAGACTTTCCGGAAAGTATGTGCTGGGAAAAACTTCTTCCGTGAAGGCATCGGTTACGCAAAATTACCAATACATTCACCTCGCATCTTTGTCTTCGGTCTCATTACCTACTGATGTTTGGGTGCCTTCTTCAACATTGGTAAAACCACAAATTGGATGGCAGTATGCTCTGGGGTACTTTAGAAATTTTAAAGATAATTTATGGGAAACATCCATCGAGGTTTACTATAAAGATATGAAGAATCAGGTGGAATATCGTGAAGGTGCACAACCCGATGAAGATATTAAGAATAATCAGGATAATAATTTTGTGTTCGGAGAAGGTTGGTCGTATGGCGCTGAATTTTTTGTGAAGAAAACCAAAGGTCGTTGGAATGGATGGGTAGGTTACACCCTGGCATGGACAGAGCGAAAATTTGTAGATTTGAATGATGGCAAAATTTATCCTGCAAAGTATGATCGCCGGCATGATGTGTCTATTGTACTGACTTACGAACTCAACAAAAAATGGACTTTCGGTGCAACCTGGGTTTATGCTACCGGTAACTCACTCACACTTCCTGAAAGCAGATTATTTTTAAATGGCCCGGTTGATCTGGCGCAGTTGTTTGCCAATGGTGGTTCAACTTCCGGACAAATTTATTATGGTTATGGTGACCGTAATTCTTACCGGCAGATTCCATATCATCGTCTAGATATTTCAGCAACATTAAAGGTTCAGAAAAATAAAAAGTTTGAATCAAGCTGGAATTTTTCAGTCTTCAATGTATATAACAGATACAATCCATATTTTATTTATTTCGATGATTTTATAGATGAGGAAACTGGTGAGTTCCGCCTGCAGGCGAAACAAGTGTCGCTTTTTCCAATCATCCCTTCTGTAACTTATAATTTTAAATTCTAATGAAAAGTCTTAAAAATATTCCTGGTATTCCATTAGTTCTTTCAGTGCTATTTGCATTGCTGATAACATCAGGTTGTGAGCGTGATATAACCGTTGACTTACCTACTCCGGAACAAGAGCTGGTTGTTGAAGGTTATATTAATCCGGGTGGTCCTGCTTATGTTTTTATTTCCCGAACCTCTGAATTTTTTGCACCTGTTGATTCAGCTTCTTTAGCAGGATATGCCGAAAAAAATGCTCTGGTGGTTGTCAGCGATGGCATCATCAGCGATACTCTTATTGCACCACTTCCTGATCTGGGATATTTGTATGTCTCTACACAACTTACAGGTGAAGTAGGAAAAACTTATTCTTTGTACATCCGCACTGCTGATGGCAAGGAGGCTACATCATCCAGCACTATCATGCCTCCGGTTGTTCTCGATAGCGTTTGGTTCAAAGTTCAGGGCGATCTTGATTCTCTTGGTTGGATGTGGGCAAGGCTGTCTGATCCGGGCACACCCGGCAATGCTTACCGGTGGTTTGCTAAGCGTACTAATAAAGATGATGATTTTATTACACCTTCGGGATCTGTTTTTGAAGATAAATTTTTTAATGGATTGTCGTTCGATCTGGTTTATAACCGTGGTGAACTTCCTAATTCAACCGCTGAAGAAGATGAAAATGAGGAGGACGGATATTATAAAAAGGGTGATACTATAGTAGTTAAGTTTGCTTCCATCACTAAAGAAAGTTTCGATTTCTGGCGGGCAGCTGAAACCCAGTCGTCTTCAAATGGAAATCCCTTTGGCTCTGCTGCTCCATTGAAATCCAATGTCGAGGGAGCCATCGGTATATGGGAAGGATTTTCCTATACCCTTGATACTGTGGTTGCTCAGTGATACGGTGATCTTTATCACATTGGGAATCCGCGGAGTTTTCTTATTTTCGCACTTTCAAAATTAAACGTATGTCAACTACAGTCGAACATCATAAATGTCTGATCATTGGATCAGGTCCCGCAGGCTATACCGCAGCTATCTATGCAGCACGTGCCGATCTTAAACCGGTAATGATTCAGGGTATGCAACCCGGTGGTCAGCTTACAATCACTACCGAAGTAGAAAACTATCCCGGCTATCCGAAAGGAACTCATGGTCCGCAAATGATGGAAGATTTTAAGGCTCAGGCTGAACGATTTGGTACCGACATCCGTTGGGGTTATGTATCTTCAGTTGATTTTACCGGTCCGGTGCACAAAATTATTGTGGATGAAAAAACGGAAATGACTGCTGATACCATCATCATTGCAACCGGTGCTTCTGCCAAATGGCTTGGTCTGGAATCGGAGCAGCGATTGAATGGCTTTGGTGTATCTGCCTGTGCTGTTTGTGATGGGTTCTTTTTCAAAGGTCAGGATGTTGCAATAGTAGGAGCAGGGGATACTGCTGCTGAAGAAGCTACTTATCTGGCAAAATTATGTCGTAAGGTTTATATGATTGTTCGACGTGATGAAATGCGTGCTTCTAAAGCTATGCAACATCGCGTAATGAATACTGCTAATATTGAAGTGCTATATAATTCTGAAACAAAAGAAATTCTTGGTGATAAAGGTGTTTCCGGTGCACTGGTTCATAACAATAAAACAGGTGAAGACAGAACTCTGGAGGTAACCGGATTTTTTGTTGCCATTGGACACGATCCTAATACCAAAATTTTTAAAAACTGGCTTGATCTCGATGAGACCGGATATATTAAAACTATTCCCGGATCAACTAGAACTAACATCGAAGGTGTGTTTGCTGCCGGAGATGCACAAGATCATATTTATCGTCAGGCAGTGACTGCTGCAGGATCAGGATGTATGGCAGCGATCGATGCTGAAAGATATCTTGCTGCAAAAGGTATTCACTAATTGCAACTAAAGTAAAATTACTTCTGTTGCGCCATGTCCATACCGGGATTCATCTGCGTCCCGAAAACGTATTCCTTTGTAGTGATGCAATTCTTTCCTGATTTCCTGTTTTAACCTTCCATTTCCAACTCCATGGATGAAAATTATTCTGTGGAAATTTTTTCTGATGGCATTGTCCATTTCTTTTGTGAAATGCTGCATTTGAATGTTGAGCATTTCGCCATTGGAAAGGGCACTGATATCATCTGTTAATTCTTCAATATGTAAATCCACTTCTTTCTCTGTTTCAAGAATACCATACTTTTTAGGATCCGGAGAATTGGCAGCTTGTTTTTTATTTTTCTGAGAAAGCACAGGCGAAGGCGAGAATTTATCTTTCAACTGATCGAGATCTATTGGTTCTTCTCCTTGTGAATTGTAAACGAGTTGTGTCTTTGCAAATGCAAGCAACCCTTTCAAGGCATTATTCCCTGAACTGATATCAGGAAGCAGTAAGGTGATTTCTTTTTTGAAATAGTTGTTCTGTTCCAGTGCCGATTCATTATAAAGCATTCCCTGGACAAAAAAGGACTTTACATCTATTAAATTTTGCCGATCGGCATCCATCAGTTTTTTATAACTACCGGGTTCAAGAACTCCAGAGCTTTTGCCCCGCCATCTTTGATTTATGTCGGCGTAAAAAGTAAAGAGTAATTGGTGAATTGTATTGTTCACCATATAAAAATCAACAGGCCCCGTGAGTACAGCCCCACTTCTGGCAGGAAGCGTTATTATCCCAACCTGACCTTTTTGAACTAAGAGAAGTAAATCATCAAATGATGTTTTACTCTCATCAGTAGCAGGTTCTTCAACTTTTTGTTGAACAGCAGCTTTAGGTGAAGCTGCAATTTTCACCAGTTCCTTTTCCGAAACCTCCAGTTCAAACCCATCTTCAATAGCAACCATCACTCTGCCACCACTCAGTATTTTTTGAATGGTTCCATCTTGTTTTTCATTTATAAAACTTACCCGGTCACCTATATTAAATTTCATATTCGATTTAGTTTAAAAATATAATATGTGCCAGTTTATTTCTCCTTTGTCACTAATTTCGAAAGCAGGAGCAGGGAATTTCAGAAAGCCTATCACTGAGAATAACGTTTGTAATCCTTTCCGGTTTGTTTTTATTTTAGATAAATCAATATCGGGAGCAAAATAAAACTGACGCTGTCTTTCAAATGGTTTATACGAAGCAGGTAACTCAATGTTGGAACGGGCTCCCGTCATTCCATCGGCACCATATCCGAACGCTACATTCAACCATTTTGGAAATCTGGAATCATCAGCTAAAAACGAGTGTATATTCGCCGATAACCAGTAAGTTTGACCATTATAATCTTTAAACAGACTTTCTGTTGGGGATGCTCCAAGCTGATCGGGACGATACCCTGCAATGCCGGATGGATGGTATGAAAATTTTATCGTAATGCGTTGTTCATCCCAGGCAAGTTCCTGCCCGATGGCAAGTGCCGATCCGGTAGTATTTGCAATCATATCTCCGGTTGAAAAGCCCCATTGGTCCGAGAAGCCATCGAAGACTTCAATCCCGGTCAGAAATACCCATCCAATGGCACCCCCTTTCCAGATGGCTTGTTTGCGTTCCATTCCAGTCCATTGCATCAAATCAATTCCCCATTTACCAAGATAGTATGCCGAACTAAAATGACCTACTTTGTCAACCTGCAACCATTCTTCATTATCATCAAACCCATGGAAATTTCCCAATGGATAATCTTTGTACCATAAAGTATACAGTCCGGTCATGGATGCAACATAAGTCACTCCAAGTCCTATTCCGATAGCTCTTCCCCTTGCCGGGATGTAATGATCGGCTTTCCGGAAAAATGAAATGGTATCCTGAGCTGATGCCGGTACCAGCTGTGATATCAATAAAAAACTGAACAGGAATTTTAATGCACTTGTTTTCAGAAAAGTTCGATATGTGCTGTAAGATTTCACCGTACAACTAATTCAAAAGCGTGATCTTTGCTGCTTCCAGAATATCGAAAGCTCCGGCTTTTGTTGCTGACTCCGCATAAGTTCGCAGTACAGGTTCAGTGCCACTGGCTCGTATCATCAACCAATCGCCATTTTCAAAGAAATATTTGTAACCATCCATGTCTTCAATGGTTGTGATTTTATATTTTCCGAATGCTTTGTAATTTCCTTCACGGCAATTTTCGAGAACTTTTTGCTTAATATCTTCTTTGATATGCAAATCGTTTCTTTCAAATGAAAAAGGTCCAACAATATCGTACACTTCCTGAATCAATTCCCGCAACGACTTACCCGATTTAGCCATAAATTCCCATAATACCAATCCCATCCAAATACCATCGCGCTCCGGAATATGACCTTTAATGGCAATGCCACCCGATTCTTCACCACCAATCAATACATCTTCATTGAGCATGATCTCAGCAATATATTTGAATCCGATTTTGACTGTATCGAGCTCTAATCCATAGTGCTTACAAAGTTTTGCAACTTTAGGTGTGGTTGAAAATGCAGTGCAAACTTTGCCACGCATTCCTTTGTATTTGTACAAGTAATGAATCAGCAGTAATATGATGTGATGTGAATCCACAAAATTACCTTCCGCATCATACAAGCCAATGCGATCGGCATCACCATCTGTTACCAGTCCGCAATCGATATCACCCGCTAACCGTATCATATCAGAAAATTCAGTGAGGTTTTTGTGTATAGGTTCCGGTGCTTGTCCCATAAATGATGGGTTGTAATCGCAATGCAAAAATGTAATATCCGGAAATAGCCGGCGCATCACCTGTTGGCCTGCGCCATACATAGCATCGTACGCAAGTTGCAGGTTTGAATTTCTGATTGTTTCCAGATCAAAAGATTTTTCTACTGCTTCACAGTATAGCGTTTCAAGATCTACATATTGAATCATTCCTTTTGCTTCCCATTCTTCAATGGAAACAGCATCTAAATTTTTTTCATATTGATCCTGAATTAAATCTTCAATTTCAGAAACCAATCGTGGTAAAAGTGGTCCACCATAGCCACCCTTTAGTTTGTACCCATTATATTCAGGAGGGTTATGACTGGCAGTTAAAATAATCCCAAGATCACATTTGAAATGCATGGCACCCATAGAAATCATGGGAGTGGACACAAATCCTTTAGTGAGTAAAACTTTTATTCCCTGATTGCACAAAACTTTTGCTGCTGTTTCAGCAAACAACTTCCCGCCAAAGCGGCAATCATGTCCAATTACTACCAGTGGATTTTTATTTTGTTTCAGCAGCCAGCTGCCAGTTGCTTCAGTAACACGTGCCACATTGGTAACCGTAAAATCTTTAGCTATGATCGCACGCCATCCATCGGTTCCGAATTTGATTTTTGTCATGTCCGGTAAATAAATTATCTAAAAAATATTTTAATAATTAATCACGTAATCAATTACCCTGTTCCATTGCGCAGCCATCAATCCTTTCAGGAACAAATAGGAATCTTTTCGTTTGATGACTTGAGAATTTATTTTGGTAATGATGAGATTGTATTGTTTATCTTTTAGGAAAACAGGTAGCGTTGTATCGTTGACAAAAATTTCCATATCGTTGATGGCTCTTGGACTCATTTCATTGAGAGCGGAATCATTCACATAAATTGTCATGGAACGGGTTTCGTAAGTGATCTCATTATTTATTTTTCGCCACATTTCATTCACTTCAACCCTGGTAACTTTAAGCTTATTTTTTTGAATGTGGGATGTAATCCTGTCGCCACCCATGTTGAAGAAAATTTCCTGATTATTGATGAGAAAATTTTCCATCTCCCGGAAAAGCTGTTTGCTGTTGATTGATTTCTGATCGGTACCTTCCAGATTGCCATCGATCAGAAAAGTCACCATTTTGTCGGGAGGATAATATCCCAGCAAGGATGAATTAAAACGTAAATTGCGTTTATAGTTCACTTTTATTTCATCGGATTCGGCAACGGACTTAACAGGCTTTCCCGCAAACTGCACTATATTGAATGCGAAATTTTTACTTAGGATGTAGGTGGTATATGTTGAACTGTAGATTCCATTTGCATTGGTATTAATCTTTGTTTTAAGGAAGATTTCATTCAAATCCTTAAAATCAACATATCCATACGAAACCTCTTCTTCATTTTCCTTTTTGTGAAGAAAAGTAAATCCAAGAGTTTTGGTCTGAATTTCTCTCTTAACATTATCCCATGTTTCATACATGAATACAGTTTCCTGATTCAGGAATGAAGTATTGGAATTCCGTTCAATTTCTTTAAGAGTTGTACCGGTAATCTGAATTTCTTTGGATGGAGAGTCCCATAGCTTTACCCTGTTTTCAATAATCTCTTTATAAACCAAAGCTGTTAATTGTTCCACAAAATTGCATCCGGAAGTATCAATTTGTTCCGATCTGTTCAGCATCAGCAACACCGGAACTTCATCGGCCTTAGCTAAGGAAGAAAGGAGCTGAAACGAAAGGGTTATAAATAGTATATAAATGCGGGACATACGTTGAACTCAATTCAGACGGGTAAAATTAACTATTTCTTCTGAATTATGCTTATGATTTGATATTACGGCGATTAAGCTCATTCTGGAACCTTCTGGCATTCACCAGGTGCTGGCTGTAAGACTTGGCAAAACTGTGGTATCCGGAGAAGTCGTCGCGGGCACAAAAGAACATATATTCATGATTTTCATGGTTCAGAACGGCATCAAGCGAAGAAATGGAAGGCACGCAGATAGGACCGGGAGGAAGGCCCTGATTCATGTAGGTATTGTATGGTGAATCAATTTCTTTATGTATGTTGAGAACCCTCTGGATGGAGAAGTCGCCACTCGCAAATATTAAAGTAGGATCTGCCTCCAGCTTCCAGCCTTTTTTATAGCGGTTAATATACACACCTGCAATAGTTGGTTTTTCGTCATTCCGGCGTGTTTCCTGTTCTACTATAGAAGCAAGAATACTCACTTCTGTCTGTGAAAAGCCAATTTTAGCAGCTTTCTGTTTCCGGGCTGTGGTCCAGAATTTTTTGTATTCTCCGGCCATTCGTTCAACAAATTTTTTCTCTCCGGTATTCCAGTAAAATTCATAGGTATTTGGAATAAACAAAGCCATGCAGTTTTGCGGAGTAAATCCGTAAGTATCCAAAAAAGTGGCATTTGACAACAATCCAGTTATGGCAGCGGAATCACATTCTAACTGGCGGCCAATGACTCCTGCCAGTTGCTCTTTGGTTCTGACATTATTAAACACCACATCAATAGGCTCCTGCTTGCCACTTCTTAGTAATGTTATCAGTTCTCTGTTATTCATTCCCGGATCAATCAGGTATCTTCCGGGCTTCACCTGATTTTTATAATTCATCCTTTCGGCAACCCATTCAAACGAAGCGGAATTGATGAGCATTTTTTCTTCCTGTAAAAGCTTTAAAACGTCATTAAATGCTGACCCTGTAGGAATGTACAAATAGGTAGGTTTGCTCGATTCAAGCTGTACATTCGAAAAATATACCTTCCTGTAAAAATTATAACCGGCACCTCCGCCTGCAAGAATCAGCAGTAGGATGGAGACAATGATTATTTTTCTCAATTTACCTGAATTACTTTTTTTTGCCATTGGATGTAGTACTCATTATTTGCCGCAGCATTTCGGTAACTGTGGCATCGTCGGGTTTTTGTTTGAGATAGCGCTTTAACAATAATTGCGCCTCTTTTTCTTTTCCCTGTAACATAAACAAACCAGCTTTGTTCATGATGGCCTGTGCATAGTCGGGATCAAGGGCTAAAGCGCGGTTATACATTTTTGCGGCTGCTATGGAATCGTTATCCATTACCAGATAAAGATAACCCAGATTGGAAAGTGTTGCTGGATACTTCGGATACTGAGCAATTTGTTTTTCAAAAACTGCTCTACCACCTGCAAGATTTCCCCCTGCCACAAGGGCTGAGCCATATTTATTGGCAAAATCAGGGGAGTAAGGTGCCAAATCAAAAGCTATCTTTAAGAAGGTTGTAGCCTTATCCAGTACACCAGTTTCGCGATAAGATTCACCAATCCGGTAAGCAGTCCAGGCATCTCTGTTTGATCCGGCATGATGAACCAGTTTCGAATTCAGATCAGTAACTTTTTCAGCAGTTTGAAGCACCTGACGGTAATTTTTTTCAAGGAATGAAACGTGAATCAACTCATGAAAATTGTCGGTTATATCTTTAGTGGTACCCGATCTCAAATATTTTTTCGCGGAATCCAAAACTTCCTTACCAAAGTTAAATTTCTCGAAATAATTAATAAAAGCCTGTGCCTTTACTTTGTCGGGTGCATTTGGTTCATTGATACAGGTGATACCTACAAACTTTCTTATTTTTTCTGTTTGTTCCGAATCAATCGGAATTTGAATTTTATGGTCATGTACCGAAACGTGTGGGATGTCGGTTGCCCCGGAACCGGGCATGTGGCAACTGACACAGTTGTTATTTTTAAGCTTCAGCTGCTCCGGATGTGCTGTGCATAAGCCGTTGTGATTATTCGTATGACAAGAATTACATGCCTGATTAAATACAGCATTTTCTGTTTGTTTTACACTCACATGCGGATCGTGACAAGTAATACAGGTGATGCTGTTTTTTGATGGGAACAAAGCATTCTCAGCAGTTTTTTCCATTCGCTTCACCGATTCGGTATAGCATTTGCTGAGTTTTAGTCGCTCAGCATGAGATGCCATGATGTGTTCCTGTTCTGCACCTTCGTAAACAGGCATAAATACATGCATTACATCCGATAATTTCATGCCAGGGCGAAAATCAAAAAATGTTTTTCCTTCGTTCAACACTGCATTGCCCTGAATATGGCATCGCTGACAAACATCCATCTGTTTGTCGGCAGATAATTTTGCAGGGTTGACAATAGAATAATCAATTTCTTTTCTGATATCCACCAACTTACCGGCTCTTTTTTCATTTACATGTGCTTCACCGGGGCCATGGCAACGCTCACAGTTAATACCATTCGCAACAAATTCATATTTATTTTCAGAACCCGGAGTGAATTTCGGGTAGCTGTTGTGGCAGCTCATACACTCGAGTCCAATGATGCGGTTGAACCGGGAGTTGCCGCCATTTTCAAATCCCGGTGGTAAATCCCATTTGCCTTTTTGCGTATAAAAAGTAAGTGGCATCTGATGTAAAAAACCACCTGTATTTGAAATGTGAGAATTGGTATGTTGCCCCGACCCGACAATATAACTTACAGTTTCTATGCGCTTGTGAATCGTATCACGACCTTCCAAACGGAATTCCATAATTATCAGACTATCTTTTTCCCAAAATGGGTAGTAATAAAAATCGTGGAATTTATCGTAAACAGGTTGGTGGTTATCGTAATTGCCGGAACTTTTGGTTACAGAAGCATGATCAAAAGATTTACCCATGCCGGTCTTGATAAATGTTTCATAAATATCCTGGTGACAACCCTTGCAGGTTTCCATGCCGACATATTTTGTTTCTTGTTTCAGACCTGCATACTGTTGTTCAGTTGCGGAATTGTTTTTTTCAGTTTTACAATGGAGATTTGTTACCAATACAAACGACATACTGAAAGCCAAAACCACCAGTTTAGAAAAATGTTTTTTGAATTGCAGTTCCATTGATGAAATAGTCGGGAATATTATTCCGGATTTATACGTTGCATGAAGTAAACATTGGTCCAGCTGCCATTGTTTAATGTCCAGTCCGTGAGTTCGCCTGTGCAGGCATATCCTCCGGCAGAGAATAGTCTGATGCTGGCT
The DNA here is from genome assembly GCA_963169675.1 of Bacteroidota bacterium. Classification (GTDB taxonomy): domain Bacteria; phylum Bacteroidota; class Bacteroidia; order AKYH767-A; family OLB10; genus JADKJB01. The sequence continues at coordinate 4,950 of CAUJFJ010000002.1, read as the reverse complement.
TCGTTATCGACATGAATGTGGCAATAGAGCTGATGTAAATGAAGTATTTTAAATGCATACATGGTCATTAGTTCCAGCGCCTCTGCTGCAAGTCCCTGACGCCTGCTTTCTTTATCACCAATAAGGATACCAACACCAGCTCTCATGTGTGCCGGTTCGAAATCAAAGAGATCAATAAACCCAACTGTAAGCGGAGGATTTTCATCACCGTTATATTTATCTATAGCTAGTCTGAGTTGTTTGTTCGTGTAAATATCCTGATGAGCCATATTGACAAATTGCTCCACAGTAGTTCTTGAAAATGGAGTCAGTGTGCCGCTCACCGGCCAAATGGTAAGGTCGTTTTCCCATCGATACATTAAATCCACATCGGTTGGTTCGATTGCCCTCAGAAATATTTTTTTTCCTGTTATCATCTCTTTAATACGGAATAGTTATTAATCCTTCAAATACATAAGTGGCAGGTCCGCAAAGATGAATATCCGAAAAGCCTTTCCCACTTCTTTCATAACGTACAGTAAGCTCGCCACCTTTGGTATTCAGTTTAACCTCATTGCCTGCAGGGGCGAGGCCTTCCAGTTCCAGACAAAGAGCAACTGCAACACTTCCGGTTCCGCATGAAAACGTTTCATCTTCCACTCCGCGTTCATAGGTTCTCATATGAAAGAGTCCTTCATTTTTAGAAATGAAGTTCACATTTATTCCTTTGTCTGTAAATACTGAATTATATCTTATTTTTTTTCCTTCTTCAACAACATGAGTTAAGCGAGCATCCTCAACAAAAATTACATAATGAGGAGAACCGGTATTCAGAATATAGTCGGAATGATTTTTTTCTATTCTTGCAACATCATTCATCATTAAAGCAACATAGTAATTGTTGTCGGTTGTTTTGTGAAATGTTGCTTCATGAATTCCGTCGACAGCTTCAAAAGTAGTTTTACCTGCTATCAATCCAAGGTTCGCAGCGAAGGCAACAATACTTCTGCCACCATTGCCACACATGGATCCCTCTTTGCCATCTGCATTATAATAAATCATTCTGAAATCAAACATACCTGATGGTTCCAGCAGAATTAATCCATCGGCTCCAATGCCAAACCGTCTGTCGCATAAAAATGCAACTTCCCGGTCACTGTCGAACGTTATTTTCTGATCCCTGTTATCGATCAAAATAAAATCGTTTCCGGTACCGTGGTATTTATGAAATTTAATTTTTCTGACTTTCTTTTCCACTTTAAAGATTGCTTTAAACTTTTTTCGCGTTAAGTTGTCGTGTTATTACAACCGGCATGAATATTTCAAAGGGTAAAGATAGCTTATCCCTTTTGAAATCAGAAGCACAGAAAGGTGAAGTTTTCTTCATCAAAATTTCATGAAACTACTGGTTCTCTTCATTTTACGTTCATTCAGCCCATCTAATTTTGCATCTGTAAATTTTAAAATCGGCATATAGAAAAACTTTACTAAAACATTTAAAAACTGAGCAATCATGATAACAAACATTAAAAAAGCAATTGGCTTCTTCCTGCTGGCTGCTGTTGCAGGCTTTGCCGGAGCCGGTGTTTATGATCAGGTCACTGAAAAACACAATCAAATTTCCGGCTCACAACAAGTTGAAAAACAACCAGCGCGGTTGGCAAATTTCCTCAATGATAAGCCCGCAATGGCGGCTACAGAATTTGTGGATGCGTCAGAATCTTCCGTTCCCGGTGTTGTCCATGTTAAAACATCATACAGTGCAGTCGCTAATGGGCAGCAATTCTATAATCCTTTCCGGGATTTTTTCTGGGGTGATCAGGGATTTAAGTCCCCGGCACCTGCAATGAGTTCCGGTTCGGGAGTTATTATAACAGATGACGGCTACATTGTAACGAACAATCACGTGGTTGAAAATGCTGAAAAAGTTGAAGTAACCCTAAATGATAAAAGGACATTCACAGCCAAGGTAATTGGAACGGATCCATCAACTGATTTGGCATTGCTTAAGGTTGAGGAAAAAGGTTTGCCCTTTATTCCATATGGAAATTCTGACAATGTGAGGGTTGGTGAATGGGTGTTAGCCGTTGGTAATCCTTTTAATCTTACTTCTACCGTTACCGCCGGTATTGTAAGTGCTAAAGCCCGTAATATTCATATTCTCCCTGATCAGCAGTTTCCAATTGAATCATTTATCCAGACCGATGCGGCAGTAAACCCTGGAAACAGCGGTGGCGCTCTGGTAAATACGGAAGGTGATTTAATCGGAATTAATACGGCAATTGCTTCAAATACAGGTGCTTATACCGGTTATTCGTTTGCAATTCCAGTGAACATGGTGAAAAAGGTGGTAGATGATTTATTGGAGTATGGCAATGTTCAACGTGGATTTATAGGAATCAATATCAGAGATATAGATTCGAAACTGGCTGAAGAGAAAGGCATGTCATCACTGAAAGGTGTTTATGTAGCCGGTCTTTCAGAAGGCGGGGCTGCTGCTGAAGCAGGAATAGAAGAGGGTGACATTATTACCCATGTTGCCGGAAATCCGGTTAATACTTCTCCTGAGCTTCAGGAACAAGTGAGTCGTTTCCGTCCCGGCGATAAAGTTGAGGTTGCCTTGTTACGCGGTAAGAGTGCCAAAACTGTAGCCGTTACTCTGCGTAATAAAAACGGGAATACCAAAATTGTTAAAAATGAAATGGTTTCGTTACTGGGTGCTGAATTTGAGCAACTTTCAAGTGATGAAGAAGCAAAGTTAGGGATCAGTAATGGGGTGAAAATTTCAAAACTGAATGCAGGCAAATTAAGAAGTGCGGGTATCCGGGAAGGATTTATAATTCAGAATATCGATAAAAAGGAAGTCAGAAGTACCGATGATATTATATCGGCACTCCAAAATAAAAAAGGTGGCGTACTCATTGAAGGGATCTATCCAAATGGTATGCGGGCCTATTACGGGTTCGGTTTATAAGTTGCTTTAGTGTTAATGTGTTAGGTAAAGGGTCCTCCGAAAGGGGGGCCTTTTTTTTATGTCATGACCGATATTTATCTGGACTGAAAAGGGCGTTATTGCATCATTTTGAATTAATTTCATTTATTTTTGAGAGGCTTCCTGCGATGGAGGGAAGCTCAGTAGGAACAGTTTAACTTCAGTTATAGAATAAAATCGACAAGTTAATGACTAAGATCATATTAACACTGGCTTGACTTCCCAATTTTTTCGTTATACTTTTGCCCCGATCAATTTTTTGGAACCACACCTTTACACAACCAAATAAACACACCATCAATGAGGCAACTAAAGATTACCAAATCAATTACCAATCGGGAGAGTCAGTCATTAGAGAAGTATTTGCAGGAGATCGGTCGAGAAGATCTTATTAACGCCGAAGAGGAAGTAAAGCTTGCAAGAAGAATCAGGGAAGGGGATCAGGTAGCGCTCGACAGATTGACAAAAGCTAATCTCCGGTTTGTGGTTTCAGTTGCTAAACAATATCAAAACCAAGGTCTTAGTTTACCTGATTTGATTAATGAAGGAAATTTGGGTCTTATCAAAGCAGCCAAGCGTTTTGATGAAACAAGAGGTTTTAAATTTATCTCTTATGCAGTTTGGTGGATTCGTCAATCTATTTTACAGGCATTGGCAGAACAATCCCGGATTGTTCGTTTGCCATTGAACCAGGTTGGTTCATTAAATAAAATCAGCAAGGCATTCAGTAAGCTGGAGCAGGAATTTGAACGTGAACCATCTTCTGATGAGTTGGCAAATATTCTCGAAATTTCATCCGACAAGATTGCCGATACCATGCGTGTTTCCGGTAAACATGTTTCTATGGATGCGCCTTTTGTGAATGGCGAAGACAACAGTTTGTTGGATGTACTCGAAAATTCCGATTCGCCTCGTGCCGACAATTTGCTGATGTCGGAATCATTGCAAAAAGAAATTGATCGTTCACTAAATACATTGACAGAAAGAGAACGTGAAGTAATAAAATTATTTTTTGGTATCGGATTGAATCACGGCCTTACTCTGGAAGAAATAGGAGCGAAGTTCGATCTCACCCGTGAACGTGTGCGACAGATTAAAGAAAAAGCTATCCGACGTCTCAGACATAAGTCGAGAAGCCGACTGTTAAAAGCATATCTGGGTTAAGAATCCCCGGGGAGTCCGGCAGTTATTCTGGCGGACTTTTTTGTTTATCATTGAATTGAATTTATTTAACTATAAAAACTGCAACAATGTCAACAGGTTCCTCCACATTAGAAATCAACAAAGAAAAGTATGAATCGGGTTTAAATGACTGGGTTCAGCAGGAAAAAGCTGCAATTGAATTGATTCATATCATGGGTTCACTTTGGTATGATAAATCAGTAGAACTGATCATTTTCCGCAATCAGCTGGTTGATCGTAGTGCCAGTCAGATTTTAGCTTTGCATCAATATGCAAAAGAGATTGTTAAAAAGCCAATTTCTATTTATGATTCTTTAGTTATTGCTAAAGAATTAAGCAATTTACATTTAGCTCCATCACGAATCGATGTAGGACGTCTGGCTTCTGAATGGATCAATGAAAAGGAAAAATTCAAAAATAATTCCAAGGATTTCGTAAACGAAAAGTTACGTGATTATATCGGCGATGAAAAGAAAAAAATTGTTCCTAAAGATGTAATCCTTTACGGTTTTGGTCGTATCGGACGAATATTAGCTCGTGAAATGGTTTCACAAGCCGGAAAAGGGGAGCAATTACGTTTGAGAGCTATTGTTACCCGCGATAAGTCGGATGAAGATATTATTAAACGTGCAGATTTATTACGTGCCGATTCTGTTCATGGTCCATTCCCCGGAACAGTAATTGAAGATCTGGCTAACAAAGCTCTTATCATTAATGGTCAGAAGGTGCACATGATTTCTGCTAAGAATCCTGAAGAAATCGACTATACAGCATACGGAATTAATGATGCTTTGTTA
>CAUJFJ010000001.1 GCA_963169675.1 Bacteroidota bacterium | reverse complement strand
CGTGATAACTCCCTCCGGTAATACCACCTTCTGCGCAGGTGGAAGCGTAACTCTTAATGCTAATACCGGTACCGGACTAACTTATCTGTGGAAGAAATATGGTAACCCCATTGCAGGTGCAACAGCCTCCAGTTATGTTGCTACCGGAAGTGGTTCTTACAGAGTTGTTGTTACAAATGCTTCCGGATGTTCTGCCAGTGCATCACCAGTTACGGTGACAGTCAATCCGCTACCTGCAGCCTCCATTACTGCCACCGGTTCTACTGCTATTTGTCCGGGATCATCGGTGTCATTGAATGCCAACACCGGCGCAGGATTAAATTACCAGTGGAGAAAATACAGCAATGATATTTCAGGCGCAACCGGAGCAACTTATGCTGCAACCGGTGCAGGAACTTATAAAGTCAGGGTAACCAATGCCAATGGCTGTTCCAAAAACTCTAACAGCATTGTAGTAACATCTCTTGCATCACCAGTGGCTACTATCACAGCAACAGGCTCAACAACTTTCTGCGCCGGCGACAGTGTTAAACTTTCTGCTGCCTCAGGGGCAGGAAACACATACCAATGGCGCAAAGGAAGCTCTGTGATCAATGGAGCCACAGGATTGAATTATTACGCCAAAACAACCGGCAATTACAAAGTAACAGTCACTGCAACCAACGGCTGCACCAAAAACTCTAATGTAATTGCTGTAAATGTACCATGCAGGGTAGGAGAGTTTGCAGAAATACCATTCGATATCTATCCAAATCCTTCTTCAGGAATATTCAAAGTTGTAAATGGAGAGAATGAGAATGCAACGCTTGAAATAAAAGATGTAACAGGTAAACTCATCTATACTTCTCATCTGTTTGATCAGGAAACTGAAATCGATTTGACACAGTTTCCTGCAGGAATTTATATCGCATTTCTTAAAACTGATAATTCAACTCAGATGAAGTAATTGATTATTCGATGATTGATTAATCATTATCACAAAAAAAAACGGCGACTGAATAATCAATCGCCGTTTTTTTTTAAGTTATTTTATCTTAAGAGTTCATAGAAATAAGGAACTCCTCATTTGTTTTTGTTCCTCTCATTCTGTCGAGTAAAAATTCCATAGCTTCCATTGGGTTCATATCGGCCAGGTGATTTCTGAGAATCCACATCTTTTGTAACATCTCTTTATCAAGAAGCAAATCTTCACGACGTGTTGAAGATGCCACCAGATCAATCGCAGGATAAATACGTTTGTTAGCCAGTTTACGATCAAGCTGCAATTCCATGTTTCCGGTTCCTTTGAATTCTTCAAAGATTACTTCATCCATTTTTGAACCGGTATCAATAAGTGCAGTAGCAATGATGGTTAAAGAACCGCCTTTTTCAATTTTGCGGGCTGCTCCAAAGAATCTTTTAGGTTTGTGAAGTGCATTGGCATCAACACCACCCGATAAAATTTTACCGGATGCAGGAGCAACTGTATTATAAGCACGTGCCAAACGTGTGATAGAATCTAGCAAAATCACCACATCATGACCGCATTCAACCATGCGTTTTGCTTTTTCAAGAACAATATTCGCTATCTTAACATGTCGTTCAGCAGGCTCATCAAAGGTTGATGAAACCACTTCAGCGCGAACATTTCGTGCCATATCAGTTACCTCTTCCGGACGCTCATCAATTAATAGAATGATCAGATATACTTCGGGATGACTTGCAGCAATAGCATTTGCAACTTCCTTAAGCAAAACCGTTTTACCGGTTTTTGGTTGAGCTACAATCAAGGCTCTTTGACCTTTACCTATTGGTGTAAACATATCCATTACCCGAGCAGAATAACTGGCATTATCGCCGGCCATTCTCAGTTTTTCATAAGGAAAAAGGGGAGTAAGGTGTTCAAATGGAACTCTGTCGCGGACAACAGCCGGATCTTGTCCGTTAATAAGATCTACTTTAACAAGAGGGAAATATTTTTCACCTTCTTTAGGTGGGCGGACTGTACCTTTTACGGTATCTCCGGTTTTAAGTCCGAAAAGTTTTATTTGTGATTGAGAAACATAAATATCATCAGGGGATGCCAGATAATTGTAATCTGAAGATCTTAAGAAACCAAATCCTTCAGGAGCCAGCTCCAGAACTCCTTCACTATTGATAATGCCATCGAAATCGTAAACTGGCTCTGCAATTTTGCGCTCTCTCGAAAAACTATCTCTGGGAGCAATTGGCTCTCTGTTAAAATTGGGTTCATTTCTAACAGGTGCTTCATGTTGCGGCATTGCAGAGCGAACCGGTGCCGGAATACTTGCAGGAGCTGAAACCGGAGCAGGTTCTGAAACTGTGTTGATACTGCTAGGCATGCCTGCAAATAAATCAACTATTGGCTCCTCAGGTGAACCCGGAGGTTTTGGTGGTGGTATTCTACGGCGTTTTGGTCGCCCGTCTGAATCTTCTGAAGCCGACTCCTGATTCATTACAACCGGAGCTGCAACAGGGGCTGTTACTGGTTCCGGTTCAGCAGGCGCCGACACGGCCATAATAGAAGTAACAACATCAGGATGTTGTGCCTGAAAATCCAGAATTTTGTAAATAAGATCTTGCTTTTTAAGACCTTCTGAGCCTGGTACACTCAGCTTTTTTGCAATTTCGCGAAGCTCGGGAAGTAGCTTCTCATTCAGCGAACTAATGTCGTACATGAAAATAATTTAAGTGTGTTTGCTTATAAAATTTGAAACCCCTGGCGGGATCATAACATAAAATGAATATCCAATACTGATATTAATACATTAAGGAATTGTTGGTGACCGGAATCAATAAAAGTATTGAAAAAGAAAATGTGTTTTCAATAGTCTTTGTAAGAACACTGCAATGTTAGCAGTTATACTTATTATCTCCAAATTTTTTTGAAGATTTATTATTAAAACGATTTTATGTCCCGTTTGTTTCAAAAATCAGCGGAAATAAAGCATATTTGCGACTTGTTTTGATCTTCTTAAATTAGCCACATTATGATTCAACGTATTCAGTCCCTGTTACTTCTGGCTGTTGCCGGCATTTCTGCCGCCCTGTTTTTTGTTCCATTAAGTGAAAAGGCAGGTGCCGCTGATGCAGCAGGCATATCATCCATCAACACTCTAAATATCAATGAAGTAACATCAAAAATAGGTGATACCATTACCAGTTTATCGACCAATTATGGCATTATGGTTCTCAATTTATTGATCCTGACCGCAGCCCTTTACACGATTTTCCTATACAAAAATCGCCCTGCTCAAATGAGAATGTGCATGCTTGCAGGAGTTTTTGCTGCCATTGAACTAATACTGGTGTTCTATTATTCTGAAGAAATGGAAGTTAAAACTGCCCGCGCTCATTACCTGGCTGGTGTCTATCTAATAGCTGTGCAGGTGTTTCTTTTGCTGGCTTCCCGTCGTGCAATCCGTAAAGATGAAATGTTGGTCAGAGCAGCCGATCGTATCCGGTAATTTATTTTGGACCCAATTCAATTACTTCCAGTCCTGCAATTTTACCTTGATCCAATTCCATCCTGATCATGGTCCGGATTTGTTGAAAGCCTTGTTTACCGGCAGCTCCCGGATTCACACATAACATGTTGCCATGTTGCTTGTCGCGAACAACTTTTAAAATGTGAGAATGCCCGCAAATAAACAGATCGGGACGATGAAATCTTATTCGTTGTTTTACTGATTCTGGAAATTTTCCGGGATATCCTCCAATATGTATCATCAACACCCTTACTCCGGCAGCAATAAAAAATAGTTCCAGAGGAAATTGTTGCCGTATGTCCTGTCCATCTATATTTCCATACACTCCCTTTAAAGGTTTCTGAGCTGCAAGTGCACTTGCTAATCCTGCATTTCCAAAATCACCGGCATGCCAGATCTCATCAACATCCTTGGTATATTTAATTATGCTGTCGTCGAGATAGCTGTGAGTGTCGGATAGGAGTAATACTTTCAAAATAAATCAGATAATAACCAAAGCATCAGCAACGATCCAACCTTCACTGCCATTGGCAATTCTGATTTTTTTCCAACCCGAAAGCTCATCCAAAACCTCTATGCGGGTACCTGAATGCAACAAAAATAAATTGGAACTTTTTTCGTCAGGTGAACTTTTTATATAAGCACTGTCTGAGAAAATTACAGCACCTTTATGATTATTCAAATGCTTGTACTGCATGTGAGTGAGATACCAGGTAAATAATGATGCTGCTACCAATCCAATAGTCACGAAAAAGGATACTTTCCTAATCACAATTTTATTCACAAATAAATACAAAGCAAATACAGCCAGAGCGGAGAATAATAAAATGATTATCCACATTGCCCGGATGCTGACTGAGCCTTCATTCACAAAATCATCCCACCATTTTTCATAAAAAACTCTGGGCAAAGGTTCTATTTTATCAATCGTACTTAAATTGGCCATGCGAAGATTATACTCAATATCGGGATCAGATGGACTAATCCTTTGTGCTCTTTCATAATTGAGAATGGAGGAAGCAAAATTCCCGGTCTTGTAATAGGCATTCCCAAGATTAAAGTAAACATCGGCAGAAACTTTTTTCATCGTTACCAACTGCTCGTATTTTTCTATAGCCTTGTCGAACTTTTCATCCATATATAATTTATTCGCAGCTGCAAAAATCTCCTGATCTGACTGTCCGTATAGTGGAAACAGAGATGCCGGAACAATGCCGCAAATTGCAATTAAAAGAACAAGTATAATTTTAGTTCTTGATTTCATCTTCTAATTGAGTGATTAAATTAACGGTCTCCTGGTAAACCTGATCAGGATTTTTTCCACCTTCCATTCTGGCAAAGCGGGCAAACTCGCAATAATCAATAGTTTCAACCAGACGGTTAGTAGTAGTCTGCGGTACTGATGCATTTGTCAATGCAGTGACCACACTTTCTTTGGTAAGTGCTGAAACCGGTAGTTTCAATTTGTCACTTAAATAACCCCAAAGCGCTTTACCTGTCTCATCGTAAAAACCGGTTTGATTTCCTGATTTCAATAAAGATCCAGCTGTTTCAAGTCGCTTGCGTGCCATCCTGGTAGCCTTCCTGCTTTTCACAGCTGCCATATCTGCATTCAATGCCAGTTGCTTCCTTCTGAACACAACTAAAAATGCAAATCCACCTACACCAGCAACTACCAAAATCCAAAAAATGATGGAACCATAAAAATCATCATTCCCGCCTGTGAACAGTGTAGGGGAGGTCTTAATAAATCGGATATCACGTCCTAATACCTGAAAATCGGCTTTCCCTGTAGATGCAACAGCAGATCCGCTTTCAGTGCCTCGCTCCACCTTAAGTTGATAGGCTGGAGTTTTTAAAGTAACATAGTTTTTCTTATCAAGATCAAAGTAGCTGAATTCAACGGGACCAAATGAGTAACTGCCCTGATGACGTGGGATGAGTAAATATTCAAAGGTTCGTACACCGGATGCACCTCTTTCATTTACAGTAATATTATCGGTTATTTTGGGATCGTACTTTTCAATATCAGGTGAGAGTTCGAACTCCGGAGCCTCTGCTAGTTTAATATTTCCTTTTCCACTCAATTTTACCTTGAAGGATACCGCATCATTCGCTTTCGGATTCGATTTATCCAACATTCCTTCCATTGTATAACGTCCAACAGCACCGTTAAATGATGCAGGTGCGTTAGCAGGAAGTTCCTTTACGGTAATTTTAACAGGAGCACTCTTAACAGCAAATTTCACATCACGAATGCCACCGCCACCAAAGAAGGGATCATTGAAAAAAGGATCGTTGAAAATATCAAACGGACTACCCGAACGATTTCGCTTCACCTGCATCCTGGCAATACATTCACCTTCCATAGGCTCCAGAGAAAGGGTACCACTTTGCTGCGGGAACAACACCACTTTTTTAATTTCTCCAACCTGATAAGTAACTCCATTCACCACTTCCGTTTTCAATTGCAGCTGAGCCGGCATCTGCATATCCTGACTCCAAAAGCCATTGAAAGCAGGGATCTTATTAATGCTGTAATTAACTACCTGAACATTGGTGTACAATTTATAAGAGGCGACAATTGCTTCACCAACATAAACACTTGATTTATCAATACTAACTCTGATAAAAATATTATTGGAAGAAATATTGGTCTTCTGATCATTTCCCTGCTGTCCAGACTGACCACCCCCGCTTCCTTTGTTTACGGTAATGGTAATTGGATTTGACAGTAATAATTTACCACCCGACTCTACAGAAGCAGATTCTATCTTAAAAGACCCTTCTTTTTTCGGTTGTAAAATGTAACTGAAAGTCAGCGATTGCGACATGCTTCCATTTACGAATTGCATGCTGGTACTCTGATTGGGACCCGACAATACCATGAATTCACTTAAAGAAGGTGCCTTAAAAGCTGATCCGGAAGAACTCAATGTAAATGACAACTGAAATTGTTCATTTAAACCAACCGGATTTTTACTGACCCCTGCGGTGAATGTCTGGGCATGCACTGTACCTGCACAAATAAACAGGAGCCATACCAGCAGGAGACCCTGAAAACGTTTCATATTATGCAGTGATCTAATATTCATTACCAATCTTTTTCAATCCTTATTTTTTCACCTTCCTTACGGGATAACTTTTGTTGCAGATTCTGTTCATCATTTTTCAATGCCTTCAACAAGCGTTCCGCATCTTCTTTGGAAATTTTAGGCTGTTGTGCCTCTTTTTTCTGTTGATCTTTTTGCTGCTCCTTATTTTTTTGATCCTGCGACTTTTGATCCTGATTCTTTTGATCTTTTTGCTGCTGGTCTTTGTTTTGCTGATTTTTCTGATCTTTATTTTGCTGGTCCTGATTTTGGTTCTGCTGGTCCTGTTGTTGCTGCACTTGCTGCTTTCTTAACATGGCCTGAGCATAAGCCAGATTATACCGCGTATCGTTATCAGCAGGATTAAGCTTCAGGGCCTTTTTGTAAGCATCAATGCTTTCCGCATATTTCTGAGCCTTAACCATCGAATTTCCAAGGTTGTGGTAGGATGATGCTTTTTCTTTAGGATCAGTGGTGCGATCTATTGCCTGTTGATATTGCTGCACTGCTTCATCAAATTTTTTCTGACGGTATAATGCACCCCCTAAATTATAAGTGCCGGGGTAGGATGACTGATTTTTTTCAAGGGCTTTACGATATTCGGTTTCCGCATCACTATAATTCCCTTTTTCATACCGGTCATTGCCGGCTCTTATTTCCTTCTTTTCTTTCTGTGCAAAAGCAGAAATGGTCACCATAAGTAACAATGAAGTCAAAAGAAACAACTTACTTTTTTTCATGATTTTTTAACCTCCTTTTCTTTTCGTTCGCCAAAAAGATTCAATTTGGCAATAAATTCACTTCTACGTTCTGAAATCAGGAAATCGAGGAGTAAAAATAGTAAAGATAATGCTAAAAAATATTGAAACTGATCATCATAATCAGTGAATAATTTCGAAGCAAACTCTTTCTTTTCCATGGCACTGATTTCTTTCATCAGGACATTAACGCCATCATCAGAATTGGTGGCTCTGATGAACTTTCCTTTCCCTGCATCAGCAATCTGTTGCAACATGGCATCATCGAGCTTTGTGATTACCGTTGTTCCATTCCGATCCTGCAAAAACCCGGCACGTGAATTATTTCTGTAAACCGGAATTGGTGCTCCACCCGGAGAACCCATTCCAACGGTATGAACTGTAATGCCCTTGCTAACTGCTTCTTTTGCAGCCGAGATGGCATCATCTTCATGATTTTCTCCATCTGTAATAACGATAATAGCACTGTTATGTTTTGCAGAATCACCAATCGAAGCAATGGATTTCTCAATGGCACTTCCAATAGCTGTTCCCTGGGTTGGCACCATTCCGCTGCTGATCGTGGATAAAAATAATTTGGCAGCACCATAATCAGTAGTGATTGGTAACTGAACATAAGCCTGTCCTGCAAAAACCACCAGACCAATCCGGTCACCCTGCAACTGATCAATGAGCCTGTAAATTGCCTGCTTACTGCGTTCCAGTCGAGTTGGACGGATATCTTCGGCATTCATGCTGTTAGATACATCCAAAGCAATCATTACATCCACTCCCTGACGTTTAACTTCTTCCAGCTTGGAACCAATTTGAGGCCTCGCAATAGCCATTACTAAAGAGCAATAGGCTAACATCAGGAATATGAACTTCAGCCACGGTTTTGACACTGACACGTTTTCCAACAGCCGGCCAATGACATGCATATCGCCATAAGTAGCCAATGCCCGTCTCTTCCATCGTTTCATCAACAGAAACAACAGCAGAAAAACCGGTACTAATGCGTACAGGTATAAATAATCGGGATTTGCTATCCTGAACATAGTGCTATCAGGGTAAACTTCTTAGAATGGTGAAACGTAATATGAATTCTAATATTAATAACAATGCGGCTGCTAAAGCATAAGGAAAGAAGTCTTCAGCATATCGCCTGAACTCCGTAACTTCTACTTTTGTTTTTTCCATTTTATCGATTTCTTCGTAAATGGCTTTTAGTTTTCGGTTATCAGTTGCCCTGAAATACTTTCCGTCAGTGGCTTCTGAAATTTGCTGCATGATTTCTTCATCAATTTGAACTTCCACATTCTGATATTGAATACCAAATGGAGTTTTAAAAGGGTAGGGGGCAGTTCCGTTTCTTCCAACACCAATGGTGTATACCCGAATTCCAAATGTTTTGGCAATTTCACCAGCCGTAACCGGTGCAATCGATCCGGAATTATTCACTCCATCAGTTAAAAGAATGATGACCTTACTTTTGGCTTTACTGTCCTTAATCCGGGCAATCGCAGTTGCTAATCCTTCTCCCAGGGCAGTTCCATCTTCAAGCACACCACTTTTAATATCATCCATCAGATTCAATAAAACTGAATGATCACTGGTAATTGGACATTGCGTAAAACTTTCGCCACTGAAAATTACCAGTCCGATCAGATCCGTTGGTCTACCGGAAATAAAATCTGCGGCAACTCTTTTAGATGCTTCAATCCGATTTGGTCTGAGATCTTCTGCTAACATACTGCTGGAGACATCCAGCGCCAGAACAATGGAAATACCTTCCGACGTAACATTGGTGCCTTTTGAAGAAGACCTGGGACGTGCCAATGCAACAATTATGAGTGCTACTGCAAGTAACCTGCATACCAATGGCAGCCAACCAATTTTTTGCCTAAACGATTTTCGATAGCCACTCAGAATTTTAATATCTGAGACTCTTATATCTGTCCTTCGACGGGTTCTTATTCGCCAATGAATAAAAACCATTACGGGCAACAGCAGCAGCAGGAACAAATAGCCGGGGTTGGCAAACTCAATTCCAAAAATCATGATGGATCCTCCGGTTTTAAGTTAGCTGAGATATTGCCATTGACAAATGTCATGGCTGCTCTCATACTTTGTTCATTGTCGTTTGCAATTGGAATAACTTTGGCAAATTTTACCAGGTCGGCCAATTCTAAAAGATATTTTACCTGAGTGAAATTGTCAGGAATTTGATTCGCTATGATGGTCAGATGAAGGATTTCATCTGTTGTCATTTCCATAGCTGCAACAGACCACCGATTTTCAATGAAAGTACGGGTAATGTCGGATAATCCGGTGTAATAGGCCTTATAATTACCTTGTTGCCAAAGTTTACGTTCGTCCAGCTCTTTCAAAGCTTCTATAGCAATTTCATGTGCCGGCCTTTTTACTTCTGCAATCACCGGGGCAACGACTTTCTGCTTCCTTTTCTCGAGATATCGGTAAACCAAATATCCGGCTAACACAGCCAATAGTAAAAGTCCTAAATAAGGTAATATTTCAATCCATGAAAAGGAGATATGAACCTGACCTTTTAGATCTCTGATAGCACGGGTGGTGTCGACCGGAATTGAAGTTACGGTAATCAGTAAAGGCTCTGTTTCTGATGAATAGGTAGTTGTATCCCCTGATAGTTTATAGTTAAATGTAAACGGCGGAATTACATGATAACCGGAATCAAAACTTGTAATCACAAAATGTTGAGAATTGGTTATCGAATTACCCGATGCACCCTGGATGGTATCAATCGGCGATCGCTGCACAATTTCCATCAGCGAAAAAGTATCGGGAATGTTGGGCCATTGTGCCGTTACGTTGGCCGGATGTTTCAGTTCCAGAGTCATTCGGAACTGATTCCCGATTAAAATGGCATTGGTATCCGCTGAAATAGTTGCCTGAACATCCTGCGCTTTAAGCTGAGAATTTCCAAAACAAAATAGAGCAAGTAACACAATCAGAAAATGGTTACAGGCAGTCATCTTAAAAAACTTGAATGTTGATGGTTGCTTCACGCCCTTTTCTCCCTTTTCTTAAACAGATTTATCAATGGTTGAACATAATTCTGATCGGTAGCAATTTTCACCTGATCAACACCGCTTCTGGCAAATAACTCTTCAGTCGTTTTCTGGGTCTTGAGCCAATTTGCTTTGTACTGTTCACGGGTAGTTTTACTTGAACTGTCGACCCACAATAAAGAACCCGTTTCTGCATCCTGCATTCTGATGAGTCCAATATCTGGCAATTCCGATTCCCGGTGATCATAAATGCGGATAGCCACCAGATCGTGCTTTCTGGCAGCAATTTTAAGTGCATCATCATAACCGGCAGTCTGAAAGTCAGAAATAAGGAATGATATACTACGCTTCTTAATCATATTGGTAAAATACCTTAAAGCGCCTCCGATATCCGTTCCGGAAGAAGAAGGCTTAAAATCAATGAGTTCCCGTATAATACGGAGGATATGCGACTTTCCTTTCTTTGGTGGGATGAACTTTTCTATTTTATCACTGAAGAAAATAACACCTATTTTATCGTTGTTTTGAATGGCGCTGAACGAAAGTACAGCACACAATTCAGTAATCAGTTCCCTCTTAAATTGACGTCGTGTACCATAATCG